>JBCBZX010000108.1:0-9519 GCA_039815105.1 Pseudomonadota bacterium | reverse complement strand
CGCGCTTCCTTGGGGCCGACGGTAAAGAATGTGATGAGGTTGAGCAGCTCGTAGCCAGCGCGAATGAGCCGGTCGAGGCCGCTTTCGTCCAGACCCAAGGTTTCCATAAACTCGGCTTGCTCATCCGGCGGCAATTGCGCGATTTCAGACTCTATGGCCGCCGATACGACCACGGCACCCGCACCCTGCTCCTTGGCCATGGCAAACACGGCTTGTGAAAAGCTATTGCCATCCACCACCGCATCTTCTTCAACATTACACACGTACAGGATCGGCTTTTCCGTCAGCAGCTGAAGGCCCTTGAGCAGCTTAGCTTCTTCAGCGTCGTTCACTTCAGTCAACCGTGCAGGCTTGCCGTCCTGCAACAGCGCCAAGGCGCGCTCCATGATGGGCAGCACGGTGGCCGCATCCTTGTCCTTGGACGCAGCCTTCTTGCGCATATTCGTGACACGCTTTTCAAGGCTCTCAAGATCCGCCAGCATCAGTTCAGTTTCAATGATATCTGCATCCGCCACCGGGTCTACGCGACCCTCCACATGGGTGATGTCGCCATCTTCAAAGCAGCGCAGCACCTGCACGATAGCGTCGACTTCGCGAATATTGGCCAAGAACTGATTGCCCAAACCCTCGCCCTTGGATGCGCCCTTAACGAGCCCGGCAATGTCCATAAAAGAAATGCGCGTGGGCACGATGTTGGCCGACTTGCCGATTTCGGCAATGGCATCAAGCCGAGGATCCGGCACAGCCACCTCGCCCGTATTGGGCTCAATGGTACAAAATGGATAGTTCGCAGCCTGCGCGGCCGCGGTTTTGGTGAGAGCATTGAAGAGCGTCGACTTGCCGACATTGGGCAGGCCGACAATGCCGCAGGTAAAACCCATGGTACATGTCCGTCTGTTCGGTGTTGGCCCCGGCCTATCGGTGCCGAGGCTCCAAATCAAGCTTAGCCATCTGGTGAGCTGTTCTCGGCGAGGAAATTGCCGATCCGTTCGATGGCCGTCGCGATATTGTTCTCTGAGTTGGCGTAACTCAAACGCAAATAGCCTTCGCCCAAAATGCCGAAATCAGGCCCACCAATGGCGGCAACACCCTGTGTCTCCAACAGAGCAGAGGCCAGGGCCTTAGCCTTCCAGCCCGTCGCGCTGATGTTTGGAAACGCGTAAAATGCACCTTTCGGTACGGCGCATGTGACACCGTCAATAGCCGTGACGCGCTCCACGGTCAGCCGACGGCGCTTGTCAAAGGCCGTCATCATGGCGTCAACAGCGTCCTGCGGCCCGTCAATGGCGGCAATCCCCGCAAACTGGGAAGGCGTGTTCACGCAAGACCAGGCGTTGACCGCAAGTTTGCGCACCGGCTCCACCAACCCATCGGGCCAGATGCCCCAACCCATGCGCCAACCCGTCATCGCCCAGGTTTTGGACCAACCATTGAGCACGATCAGCCGATCGCGAATAGACGGGTATGTGAGCAGAGACGTGTGGGCTTGGCCATCATAGGTCATCACATCGTAAATCTCATCGGACATCACGGCGACCTGCGGATGGTTCTGCAGCCCCGCCACCAACGCATCAAACTCCGCCCTCGGCGTCACACCACCGGTGGGATTTGCCGGGGAGTTGACGATCATAAGTCGGGTGCGATCTGTGATCAGGTTCAGCGTTTCATCGGCAGAAAAGCCGAACCCGTTCTCCTCGCGAATGGGGATCGGCACAGGCGTTGCACCCGTGAACTCGATCATGGAGCGATAGATGGGAAATCCCGGATCCGGATACATGATCTCAACGCCCGGCGCACCAAACAACATGATTGCCGAGAACATGGTCACCTTGCCGCCGGGCACAACGATCACATTGTCAGGGGAAATTTCAACACCCGTGGTCGCAAGCGTGCGGCGGGCAACGGCCTCGCGCGTTTGTGGCAGACCAGTGGCGGGTGTGTACCCATGGGCACCATCGCGCAGAGCCTTGATCGCCGCTTCGACGATATGATCAGGCGTCGGAAAATCCGGTTGGCCAATACCCAGATTGATAACATCCATACCGCCGGCAGCCAGCGCCTGAGCGCGCGCCAGCACAGCAAATGCGTTCTCCTCACCTATGCGGGAAAACGCACTGACAACATGATCTGAAACAGTCATACCAACCCTCACCACGTAACTGCGTGAGGAGGTTTACTGGGATGGTGCCACCAATTGCAAATTGGAAGTTGGCGGCCAATTGGCTTCCCACAGGCCCGCCCCGGTCTCCCCAAATGAGACCAATGGTTCTCCGTCCCCGCCAACCATTACAATGTCGCCACCGGCCATCATCTGCCACCCGCGTGCATCCGCGATCTCGGGCATTGCAACACGACAGGTTTGCGACAATTGCAGACGCGCTAACCGAGGTGAAGGCGCTGACGCCAAAGCGCAACCTCCACCATTGGGCCGACTGATCTGCCACACAGGCAACTCGCCGGGCCGGGTAACAGTCACGACCGCTTGCTGCGCACCAGACCCGGAGAATTGATATGCGGCATATAAAGCCGTGGCGGGAAGCATGACGGCAATCCCGACGATAATGTAAGACGTATTTGTCATGAAGTGCCCCTTCTTACATGACCTGCTGCCCGCATCCTCAACCCAGTCTATTACTGAAATTTTAAATTACATGGACAATGTGACGCAAAGCCCGGAGTAACAGTTACGCAAAATCGGCCTAGCTGGACCCACTAGGGCTGCAACATGTCGAGCGGATTACCAATTTTGGCTCAATCAGGCGCTCTTGTCGGTCGCCGGGCCCGCTTATGATGCGTTGCAGCAATGTTTGGGCGGCCAAACCACCCACCTTGTCTTGGCCATTATCCACGGTCGTGAGTGCCGGGAAAGTGATCCGTGCCTCTTCCAGATTGTCATATCCAATGACGGAGATGTCTTTTCCGGGTGTCAAACCAAAGTGCTGCAGGCAGGCCAGCACACCAAAGGCGGCAATATCGTTGAAGGCGGCTATGGCATCGGGGCGTTCGCCACTTTCCAAAAGCGCGTAACAAGCATCAAATGCAGCTTTGCGCGTCCCTTCAGTTTCAAACCGCAACGCTGGATCGTAAGAGATGCCCGCCTCTTCAAACGCATCGCGATATCCGGCAAGTCGCATCCTACCGGTTGAGGTCTGGGATTTGCCGCCAATGATTGCGATGCGGCGGTGGCCCAGCGAGAACAAATGCTTGCCCGCCAAGGCTGCGCCGGTGCGGTCATCGCCCCGAATGCATGGTACCGGCGCGTCTTCCACCGTTCGCGCCACCAGCGTCACAGGCAATCCAAAGTCTTCGATGCGGCGGATTTCATCAGCATCTGTTCCCACCGAAGGGCACATGATCACGCCATCGGCCCCAAACTGCATGAGGGTCGACACAAAGCTGCGCTGCTTTTCGAGATTGTCGCCATGGTTGCACAGAAGAAAAGTGCGCCGGGTGAGGGCAAGCTCCTCCTCAATGGAACGCAATATCTCAGCGAAAAACGGGTTGATGACCGTGTGGATCATAACGCCAACAATGTCTGAGCGCGCCGTGCGCAGGCTGGCAGCACGGCGGTCATAAATATAACCCATCTCGCTTGCAGCTATCTTGATGCGATCACGCGTGCTCTCAGCCACGAGTGGGCTGTCCCGCAAGGCCAGCGAAATGGTGGCAGTGGACAGGCCGAGTTCCTCGGCAATACGCGACAAGGTGACTTTGCGGCCCAACTGCATCCCACCGGCTAAACAACGTAACCAAAGGGACCATGTTTGCCCATGCCGGTCAAATGCAGTGCTGACCTAAAACGACAGATGTCCCAGAATATGCGTTTTCAATGCCGAAAACCGATCCCGGCATCGCGCAGCAGCGCGGGGATCTGCTTCTTGAACTTGAAAAAGCCCGCCGTCGCATACGGCCAGGCGCGCAGGTCCCACCCCCGGGCAAGCTCCACGAACTCCATGTCGTGGTCTGAAAACAAGGTCGCGCGCAACTTCGCCATCTCGTCGCGCACCCAACCTGTGGGCACATAGGGCGTTGCAATTTGGGTAATTCCAGCGGCTTTAAGTTGGTCGACCAGGGCGCTTCCGTCATTGGCATCTAACATTCCGGCGCCGAAATAGTCTCCTGCCTGGGCCAATCGAGAGGCCCGCGCACCATCCGTCCACCGCGCCGAAGCATTGCCAGTCACCATTTGTGGCGAACGGCTTTGGGCAAAGCTCACTGATGCCACGTGACCTATTTTCAATTCTGGCGGAAGTGACAAACTCTCAAAACCCATATCCTCGCCGTGCAAGAGAAGAGCCGTGGGGCGGTCAGAGCTAAAAACCGGAGACATGGGAATGTCCGGCATAACGGCAGCATCCAGCATCGGTTCTTCCAGGGGCTGCGGGTTTTCGTCGAGATTGCGCGGGTTGAAACGGCCATCGGTGAACTTGGCTATATTGGATGCGGTGGCGACATAATGCTTGCCCCGGCTATGAAGGCCGCCAACCCATCGCCACGATAGGGTGTTGGAGGCGGGGTCACCGTCAATCAGGTGTTGAAGGAAAAAGTCTGCTCCCAACTCCCACGGCAGTCGCAGGGTGAATATCCATATGGATGCGAACCACATACGGGCATGGTTATGGAGCCAGCCCGTTTCCACGAGTTCCATGGCCCAATGGTCAAAGCCGTCCACGCCCGCCTGTCCCGCTATGGCAGCCTCGTAATCCTGGCGGAGCCTGTCGTCCTCCTGCAACTGCATGAGCCAATGGTCACGGCCATGCGTGTAGTCGTGCCAAACCTCCGGCCGCTGTTCGAGCCAGCCCTTGAAATATGTGCGCCAGAAAACCTCCTGAATGAATTTCTCGGATCCTTGTAAGCCGAACTTGTCCAGCACCTTCGCGGACACTTCGTGCTCGGTGATCAGGCGATGCCGCACATACGGCGACAGCACGGAGGTTTTGGAAGCGGCCATGCCGCCATAATCAAAGTTTCGGCCCTCGCGGTAAGCCTTGCCGGCGGCGGGCAGAAACTCCTCCAACGCTGCAAGGCCAGCAGCGCGGACGGGTTCAAGAATAAGATCGGACATGAATTTTCGACATATGCAGTTGCAGGTTTCGCCCTATCTAGAGCAGCGAAGTCGGAGGGGCAGATGCCAAATCAACGCAATGGCGCAACACCGCGCTGTATTGTCATCGGTGCAGGCATGGCTGGCATCACAGCGGCACACACGCTCAAGGATGCCGGGTGGAACGTCACGGTGCTGGAAAAATCTCGGGCAATAGGTGGCAGACTGTCCACCCGCAGGACCCAATGGGGCGCCATTGACCACGGCGCACAATATGTCACCGCCAAGGGCAAACCCTTTCGCGCCTTGATGACGGGACTGTCCAACGCCGGTTCGGTGGCCATCTGGGAGCCAGACGCACAAGACCGCAAAGGCGAGTGGCACGTGGGCCAGGGTGGCATGCGCCATCTGTTGGCACCTCTAGCGGATGGGCTGGACATTCGCTTTGAGGTCACGGTCACGCAAATCTCAGCAAAAACATCCAGCGCGCACGTGATGTTGGAAGACGGCTCAAGCGAGGCGTGCGAACTCGCCATCATCGCAGTTCCCTCTCCCCAAGCTCTCAAGCTTACCGGTGGTGCATCCGGCCCGTTCTCACAATTGGCGGAGGTAACCTATACGCCCTGTTATGCTGGCCTGTTCGTGTTTGGCGAGCGGCTGGACCTGCCGGACGTGCTCCGTCCTGATGGCGATATTGCGTGGGCGGCCAGATGCAACTCCAAGCCCGGCGGGGAAGGCAAAAAGGACCATAGCGGCAAAGACAGATGGGTCGTGCACGGTTCGCCCGCATGGAGCCGCCAAGTGTTGGAGACCGACAAAATGGAAATGGCACAACCCATCCAGGCCAAATTTGGCGAGGCTGTTGAAATGATATTGCCAGAACCTTTGTATGCCCGCGCCCACCGCTGGCGCTATTCCATGGTTGAGACAGCATGGAATGAACCGTTCCTGCTCGATGCAAGTGGCCATATAGGCGTCATAGGCGATGGAATGCTTGGCGGGCGCGTGGAAGCGGCCTTCGAAAGCGCTCGGCAGTTTTGTGATCACATCAAAGCCAGATGAGGAAACACAAGTAGCGCCTCGCAACTTGGTGATTGACGGTCTATATCAGCAACCAATTGGAGGCTGCCATGCTTGACACACTAACACCCCCGGCCCGCACACCCGTGACTGTCCTCACCGGCTATCTAGGCGCAGGAAAAACGACGCTTCTCAATCGCATCCTCAGCGAGAATCACGGCAAGAAATATGCTGTCATCGTCAATGAATTCGGCGAGATCGGCATTGATAACGACCTGATCGTCGAAAGCGATGAGGAAATCTACGAGATGAACAATGGCTGCGTGTGCTGCACCGTGCGCGGTGACCTTATCCGCGTGGTGGAAGGCCTCATGCGGCGGCCGGGCCGCTTTGATGCCATCGTGTTGGAAACCACCGGACTGGCTGACCCCGCGCCCGTGGCACAAACCTTTTTCATGGATGATGACATTCGCGGCAAGGCGGAACTCGATGCAGTGGTCGCGCTCGTCGATGCAAAACATTTCATGCAGCGCCTGACCGACAGCCCGGAAGCAACCGAGCAGGTGGCGTTTGCCGATGTTGTGTTGCTCAACAAAACAGACTTGGTGAACGAAGCGGAATTAACGGCCGTGGAAAAAGCCATTCGGACCATCAACCCCCTGGCCGAAGTGCACCAAACGCAGCGGAGCGCGGTGGCCATGGACACTATTTTGGGGCGCCACGCCTTCGATCTGGAACGCGCATTGGAGCGCGACCCACATTTCCTCGATAGCGATGAAGCGCACCAAAACGACCAGCCTCATGAGCATGATGAGAGCTGTGGTCCCGGCTGTGACCATGATCACCATCACCATGATCATGAGGGCGGCATTCATGGTTCAGACATTGGATCAGTTTCGCTGTCAGCTGGCGATCTGGATCCGAGCAAGTTTTTCCCATGGATCAATCATCTGACCCAAGTGGATGGACCCGACATTCTACGCCTCAAGGGCATTCTTGCTTTTGACAAGGATCCCAAACGCTATGTGCTGCAAGGTGTGCATATGATCGTCGAGGGCGAGCACCAGCGCGACTGGAAGCACGATGAGGAGCGCCGCTCACGGCTGGTGTTCATCGGCCGCAAATTGGACCGTGAAAAAATCAAAGCTGGGTTCGACGCCTGCCGGTTCAAGCAAGCAGCCTAGATCGTGGTCACCCCAATTCTCGTGCCGTTCTTCTTTGAAGAATATGTAGAGCATGCAGGCTTTCTCGATGACCAACCGGTTTTTGCTTTAGCAGACGGTCAGGTGCGTTTGTTCAACGACCAGGGCGAGCAGACCATTGAGGCCCATAATGGGCTCACCACCGCCGCGCTTTCACACGATGGCAAAATGCTCATCACCGGTGGTGAGGATGGCCGCGTGATCGCCATCAATGCACAGTGTGAAACCCAACAGTTGGGGCAGGCTGAGCGCAAATGGATCGGCAAGGTGGCTACCGGCCCCAAGGGCGCGGTGGCGTGGACCGCCGGGCGCGACACATTTGTTTACAGTGACAAGGTCGTGTGGGGGAAAACCGCCGACAACGGTCACAGCCGCCAATTCACCCATAAGCACACGCCTGAAGATTTGGCCTTCGCACCCAAGGGGCTGCGCATCGCCATCGCGCGCTACAATGGTGCCGATCTGCATTGGGTGGGCACCCAGGCCACACCTGAATCGCTGGAATGGTCGGGTCCACACCATCTGATCAAGTTCTCGCCGGACGGACGCTTTCTGGTGACATCCATGCAGGACAATGTTCTGCACGGCTGGCGCCTCGATAACGGTGCTCACATGCGCATGGCGGGCTATCCGACCAAGGTGAAGAATATCGACTTCTCGGCCTTCACCGCAAAGAGCGGCAAATGGCTGGCGACGGCTGGTGCCAATTCAGCGGTGCTTTGGCCTTACACTGGAAGTGAGGGCCCGATGGGCAAAATGCCCAAGGAGCTGGGGCAAAGGGCCGACAGCCTGGTGACCTGCGTCGCCTGCCACCCCGAGGACGCGGTAGTCGCCATCGGCTATGCCGACGGCATGGTTGGCCTTGTGAGCATAGAGGATGAAAAGGACGCGTTGCTGCGCCGCCCGGGCGAAGGCGCGGTGACAAGCATGGGTTGGGACATGGCGGGCCTGCGCCTCGCCTTCGGAACGCAAAGCGGCGAAGGTGGAATGGTGGATATAAGTGGCTGACGGGTGAGGCCGGGCCGCAACAGATAGCAACTTCCCACCGATCATCGTTCACCACACGAACAGGTAACGCTTGGTAAGGAAGCGTGCTGTAATTAGCCTAGCGAACAATTGAATCGCATTCGGTGAGCCGCCATGACCCAAGATTTCTCTGACAAGACGTTTTCCCGCCGCGGCCTGATGGTTGGCCTTGGCGCCGCATCGCTCACGATTGGCAGTGGCGTGTCGCCAACCATGGCCGCCACCGCAGCATTGCCCAAGGGCGTGAAGATGGTTGACTATGACAACCCAAAATACACGCCCGGCACAATTCTGATTTCCAACTCGAAGCGCCGTCTCCTGCTGGTCCATGAAGGCGGCAAGGCCATGCGCTACCCTGTCGCCGTGGGCAAACCGTCGGAACAGTGGACGGGCATGCTGCCGGTCACCAATAAAGTGGTCGGACCGGTATGGTACCCAACGCCTTCCATGCGCGAGAAGAACCCAAGCTTGCCGAAATATGTGAAAGCTGGACCCAAGAACCCCATGGGCACCCACGCCATCTATCTGGGCTGGACGTTCTACCGCATCCACGGCACCAACTCCCCCGGATCCATTGGCCGCGCTGCATCGTCTGGCTGTTTCCGCATGTATAACAGTCATGTCAAAGATCTGTACGCCCGAGTTCACTTCGGCGCGCCGTGCTACGTCACGGCCTAGATAGCTATTGCCAACATTACAAGTCGAGTTCGATCTACCTTACTCTCTAGATCTTTACGGACCATTGGAAATATTGGCCGAAGGTAGAGTATATCATGTGGTTTTGGATCATGTTGACCAAAGCAACCCAAATATGCCAGGCGCAAGCGAACTTAGAAACGTAGCTATAGTCGAAGACGATACAAATCTAACGAAATACACTCGTGTAAAGATCGATCTCGAAATTGAGGAAGTTTCGATTGATCCATCCAATCGCACGTTCATCGCAGATTGCTACGACCATTGCAGATTGGTCGCGAAAGTCTTGACGAATGGTATTCGTGAGATCGAACAAAGATACGAAAAATACCTAATTGTCCGAGATATGGATATTGGCCCAATTCGAGGTCGAACCATCGGTTTGTTAAAGGATGTTCGAGGTTTTGGATTTGATCCACTCATGGGTGGAATAACAATCGCCAAACCTCCACTGCACGTAGATGATGCGCCAGAATTTAAGGCGTTTGTGGGGTCCGGAGCGCCGCTGAAGCTAAGTCGGCAGCTTTATTT
>JBCBZX010000459.1:0-1603 GCA_039815105.1 Pseudomonadota bacterium | reverse complement strand
GCGCCCCTGCCGCCGCCGGCGCCCCCTGCCCCTGCCCCCCCAGCTCCCCAACCTCCGTTGGGGGATTCGGTGGATCTGCTTCAGGATATTTTGGTCCGCCCGGAGCTGGAGGAGTTTCGATCGCGGATCAGTGCCTTGGAAGATCGCACCGGTCGCCTGGACGATGGTCAGCGGGGATTAGGGTCGGAGGTCGCTTCCCTACGCGAGGAGATGGACGCGGCGATCGCCCAAGTGATCAACCAGATGGTCGATGAACGGTTTGCCCAATTGGAGACCGACTGGCGGCGACGCATTGATGCCTATTTCCAAGAAATTTTTGCAAGCCAATTCCAGATGTATTTCCAGGATCATCTGGCACGGGAATGGCCCAAACTCGCGGGGCGGATGGCTGAGCTATTGGGGCGGCAACTGCATCGGGTCAACAGCCGATTGGACATGCTGGAATTGCAGATGGGGGGCCACGGCGCGCGCTTGTCGTCCGCTGCAACGTCGTCTTCATCATCTTTTGTCGGAACTCCTAACATTGTAGGCTCGTTGCTGAAAGCGTTGCTACTGCCTCGACCTTGATGACGACGAAAGTCTGTGTGCGGGAGTTCGGGGGTAAGCGCAGACCGCGTTGGGACGACAAAGGCGGCGTTGCCGACGGGGGTCATGCTGAACATCTTCTTAGTAAGCTGGACTCTTCTCGTGTACTTTCTGCCATGCGCATCGAAAGTACCGGGGACCTGCAGGCGAGCCAGAGAGATCAAGTCTTTAAAAATTGTTTTCGCGTTCTCCAGGCTGGCGGCTTGCTGCTTGTTGCCACCTCCCTTTCGTTTCAAGCTCAAAATCGCAGTGGCGAGAACTTGCGAACCCATCGTTTGACGAGACTGGTTGGTCGAGTGCAGAAGCCCGCTGACTGCGTAGAGAGCTTGCTGCGGGTGCACCTCCATCACCTTTGAGAGAAGCTGCAGCACGCCGTCACGAATGTTCGGATGAGGATGTCTGCGACGCAAACGCTGGTTATGTTTCATCAGAGCAAACGACAACTTACCCGGCACGAGACAAGATCTGTTGGATAGCGCCGTAGATGACAGCGGCTTGAACATTCTTTCGCATGTGCTTTATAGTTTCAGTGATTGCAGCTTGAAAGCGTTTGAGACTGCTCACACCACCCGCGATCCGCTCTTTGTGACGATTAGTCTCTTCTTGAGAAGCTCCAGCTGGAGCTGGTGTCTTGCTAAAATCGGCCATGGCTGCAGCGTCGATGGCGGCGAACTCAAACCAAAGCGTAAGAAGTCGAGGAAGCGCAGTCTCCGCATACTTCGCCGAGTGCTCCAAACACAAAGAGTAATGCGTGATCGCTGCTTTGGCATGCTCGTGTACCACTGTATCGAAGTTGCACACTCCGTCCGCATAGATTGCCCCCATCCCTATTTCACCCGCGACACCACCTTGTGTTGCGTCCACCAACTCGCGCCGCCGGCTAGCCAGCATGCTGTCAAAGACTCGAGCACAACCAAAGTACGCACGGTCCCACTTAGGCCGAAGGTCGATTGCGAGTTTGTAACGCTGCACGACATCCGCACCGTGTCTCATCTGTGCGTCAACAAGACAGTCTGTC
>JBCBZX010000125.1:0-8185 GCA_039815105.1 Pseudomonadota bacterium | reverse complement strand
TCATGACGAGCAGATGGATCGAGATGATCAATGACAGGATCTCAAAACCCTCCTGGCCAAAGACACCAAGAATGAGCGGGATGCCAATCAGCACAAGATTGGAAAACGATGCCGCAAGACCTGCCACCACACCGGCCCTGGCGTCCCGGCCAAATATGCGCCGCATGGTAATGTGCCCCAGTGCCCAAGTTGAAAAAACGCCAACGAAATAGGCAACCCAAAGCGCCCACGGCACCCCCAAAGCGAAGTCGGCCGAAATCATTGTGCGGAACAGCAGGATAGGCACCGCAATGGTGAAAACGAACTTGGAAAGCTGAGTTCCGGTCTCCACCGGCAGGAGCTTCAAGACACCGGACAGGTAGCCCATGGCAACCACGCCAAAGACCAGAACAATTGTTTCGATTAGCTCGAACAATGCGGCCTCAATGAAACAAATCGTCTTGGGTGAGATCAACCGGCAGGCCGGTTCGGGCGCTTTCCTCGGCTGCCAGACCCATCACCACCGCCTTCATTCCATCCTCAAGGCTGACTTCCACATCACTTTGGGCGTGTTTGCCGTTCTTGCGCACAATCGCGGCGAACTTTTCATGCTGGTAGAAGGTGGAACCGTGGTGATCGCCCGCCGCCAACACCTTTTCGTCCACATGCACGACCTCGCGGCGCTCAATCTTGGAAGCGCGGGGCGAAACGGCGAACTCCGCAAAGCGCTCCTGGCCATGGGGGCTAAAGCGGGCCGGACCGGGAATGAAAGCGTCCAATCTGGCCACATCGCCAGTGGCTGTGATCGTCTCCTGCCAGTAAGCGCCCTCAGCAAACATGCACAAATCCAGCATGGCGCGGGTGCCATTGGCAAAATCAATGATGACGAAGCCATTGTCGATAATGTCCGGGCGAGCGCCGTCATAGGCCTCGTCGCGGAAGTTCACATCCATAGAACCAGAACAATACACCCGGGTTGGCTCGCTGCCGCTAAGCAAGCGATAGAGGTCGAAGAAATGGCAGCATTTCTCAACCATCGTGCCGCCAGTATTGACGTTGAAGCGGTTCCAATCATCGACTTTTTTGAGGAATGGAAACCGGTGCTCGCGAATGGCCATCATTTTCAACTCGCCCGCAGTGCCCGCCCGCAACTCTTTGAGCAGGCGCTGCACCGGCGGCATGTACCGATATTCCATCGCCACCCAAACAGCCGCATCGCGCTTTGCCGCTAGCGCCAAAACCTCTGCACAATCTTGTCGGGTTGTGCAGACTGGTTTTTCCACAAGCACTGGAAGATTTGTGGCCAACACGTCTCGCATCACATCCACATGGGTGTGGTTGGGGCTGGCGATAACCAGGGCATCGCACGTACCAGAAGCCAGCAGCTCACGGTGATCTGCAAACTGGGTGGGCCTGTTGCCCGCCGTCATAAACGCATCACCGCGCACGGCCTCGCTGGGGTCGGACAAGGCTGTCACCTCGCAACCCGGTAGCAATTTGATGTTTCTAATGTGCTCGCGGCCCATCATGCCGGTGCCAATAATGCCGTAGCGAATTGTTTGATCAGTCATTTTATAGTTCCACCAGTGGCAAGCCCAGGGCCGCGGAGAGCCCGGCAATGTCGGCGGTCCAATCGCCGTAAACCAATGCCATGTGATGCTCCAACCCGGCATCCATGGTATTGGACAGAAGCCGCGCAGCACCGCCTTCGATTTCGAACACACCTGAGGTGCCGGTAAACGCCATGGGTCGGTCGATCATCTCTCCCCGCGCAACGACGATGCACGGCTCCCCTCGCGCCTGACTGACGCGCATAAAGGTGACAGGGCCGGGCTTGAGCGTGAACTCATAGAGCAAAGGCATTTTGCGATTTGTGTGAATGGTCGCCGTAGCCGTGGATCTTTGTGAGCGCATGGAGATCGGCGCTTGTCCGCAATGCCACACGACGGCGGTATCATCGGCTGGGTCAATATCCACCAAATCCACCAGGAAGGGCGCGCTGCCGGTGAGTGCCTGCAGGTAGAGCTGCGTTAAAGCGCCATAGACATCCGCCTCGCAGGCGCAGGGCACCCGCGCTTCGCCCATCATGGATACCGGCCCACAGATAGCGCCGCCATATTCGGTAAAGGTTTCGGGCCAGCAGCGAATGGCGAACGCATCCGCTTTGCGATGTGCCTTTAGGTGATCAAGGGCAACTTTCAGGCGCAGCGAGCGGTCGAGCTCGTCCGCGTCAACCTGATCAAGCCCATCAATGTCCCGCTCCGCCAATACGCGCACATCGGCAACGTCTTCTCGGGCGCTCGCCTTGGCTTGGCTGAAAAGATCATCGAGTTGAAGCGCCTCTACTTCGACGCCCGCCAATGAATGCAACTCGTCTTCATCATATGCACAGGTATCGAACCCATCAGGGTGCACGCCAATGCGGGCAATCCTGCTGCCTTCTACCGCAACCTTTGCCCGCTCGGCTTCTTGAGTTGTGTTGGCAACGCTCTGTCGGCCGATCGCGCGGGTTCGGCGGCCGCCCGTCAACAGCTCGGACAAAGGTTGTGCAGCGGTCGGGTCGGGGTCTGCGTACAGGTAACCAAGTTCAATTCCGGATTTTGTGAGGGCGTGGGTGGCGAGGTTTAGTCCGCAAAATGAATTGAGCCTCAACCGGCCGCCTTCGCGCGGTTCGCGAACTGACCATATGGCAAGGGGCGCATCGAGACGATTGGCGATTTCCACCGCCATGCCGGCGTCTGTGAATGTGACCTGGAGGATCAGTACGAGGTCAATTTCATCGGGCAAGGCATCAAGAGCTGCGCGCGCGGCGTCGGCGTCAAATAGCAGTTCACGGCTTCCCACCAGCCTTGCGTCACTTGAATCGAGCAACGCTAACATCGCAGCCAGCTTTTCGCCTGCAAATTCCACATCGAAGGTCGGGCGGCCCAAAGGCAGGACCGCGACAGTTGGATGCTCTTTTATATCAGCCATGAACCCTTACATTCCCCTGCAACAGATCGCCGAACAGGATGCACAATGGTCACCCCAATCACACGTCGAAACATGCTCGCGTTCGGCTTATGCGCCGGTTTCGCGCCGCTGACCATAGGGGCCAGCGGACAAGCGCAGGCAACCGAAGCCCTTTGGCGCAAGCTCCGAGCCGGCGGATACACCATTCTTTTGCGCCACACCAACGCGCCCGGCACGGGCGACCCGCGCAATTTTGAACTGGGCAATTGCGCCACCCAGCGAAATCTGGATTCCCGCGGGCGTCTTGATGCCAGGCGGATCGGTGCCCGCATCGCCGCATCGGGTGCCGTTGTCACGGAGGTTCTCACCAGCCAATGGTGCCGCTGCACCGATACGGCCGAGTTGGCCTTTGAAGACAAGCAGATTGAGCCCTTCGCGCCGATCAATTCTTTCTTCCGCAAACCAGAGCTGGCCGATGAGCAGACCGCTGCAACCATAGAGCGCATTTTGTCGTTCAGCGGCATTGGCAATCAGGTGATGGTCACCCACCAAGTGAACATCACAGCCCTGACCGGTGAAAGGCCCCGCCAGGGCGAGGCCGTTGTGGTTGAGCCCAATGCCACTTTTGACGCCATCAAAAGAACCGGCAGACTGACCTTCTAGCGATCAGAACCCAGTGTGGCTCAAGCGGAAGCCGGCTGTTTCAGACATGAAGCGACCTCCCTGGGCGCCGTATGCCGGGTGCGCGTTCCACGGCGTGGCATTGGCATCGGTCAGACGGTTAAGATCCTGCATGTAAGGAACTGAATCCTGTTGCAGACCGCCACGGATCGCATTCCAATCGGGGAAATGCTGGAAGGCATCGAGCCAGATTGCACGTCCTGCCAGATAGCCGGACGCGCCAGCTTTGTAGGCATGCGTCAAGACCTTGCGGAATTCGGGTTTGCCTGCGCCGGCGGACAGCATGACCCATGGGCGACCGGCCAGTTTGCCCATTTCATCGAAGATTGCCTGCACTTTGTCGGCGCCATCCCCATCGGTTCCCGGCACTTCTGATGCGTTGACTGGGCTTTCCAGCTTGAATACGTCGACGCCATAATCGGGTTTCGAGAACTCCTCGACCGACTTGAGAACATCATCGGCTTTCTTGCCCTGCATCTCTATATAGTCGGTGGTCTGGTGCGCATCAGCGGCCAATGGGTAAACGAGCAACTCAAACAAAAATGGGATATCATATTTGGCGCAGGCCTCGCCGATGCGCTTTGTGAAATCTTGCTGCTTGCGATTAACGGCAGCGCCCGCATCCGGCCGATACCAAGCCAATACCTTCACGGCGTCCCCGCCCATGCGCTTGATCTTTTCCACGGACCAGTTGTCGATTTCTGCGGAAATGCGGCCCTCATCGGTCTCTTCGAAAAGGCTATCCTCCAAAGTTACGATTAGGCCCTTGGCGGGGTCAAAAACTTCGATGGCGTTGGGCACCGCATAATGCGGGTCAAGCAACATGGCGGTGCTTTCACTCTGCAGCTCTTCCACCAGCATTTTCTTGAAGTCCGCTACGTCCTGCCATGGCGCTTTGGCCTGGCCGTGATACTCGGCAATAGGATTTTTGATGGGCGGGCGCTGATCCACCGCCGTCATTTTAAATAGGCCATTGGCATCCGCCATTCGGCGCAGCCCGAAATACTTTCCGGCACTGATACGTGTAAATTCAGCCATGAGGGTTGGCCTCCATTTTCCAGTCTTCAAGTTCAGCGGCGCTGGGATAAGAAGCGCGGCCGCCTGCGCGCGTGCACTTCAACGACGCTGCGCGATTCGCATAGACCATGGCTTGCTCTTCCCGATGCCCTTTCGCAAGAGCAAGTGCAAAGGCGCCGTGCCAAACATCGCCGGCCCCCAGAGTCTCCACCGCATTCACCGCTATCGACGGCACATGCCCGATCTCGGAGGCACCGATTTTTTCATCAACCCAGTCCGCGCCATGCGCCCCCTTTGTCACGGCGACAAATCCTCCGCACAATTTTTGCGCGGCAACCAAATCACCGCCCGTAAAGTCCCGCAGCCCCTGATCTGAAAAGGCGCAATGGCTGGCGATGCGCAACGCGTCCTCGCAACCCGCAATCGGCTGCTCGCCATCAATTATGCCGGGAACACCAGCTTTGGCCGCCAGCTGCATTGCTGCAAGAGCGCCTTCAGGCCAGCGTGTATCAGTGAGAACCGCACCGACATGACCCATGTTAATGTCCAGAATCCACCGGGCATCGGTTGGCAGGTTGGCATCGCGAAAATTGACGATTTGCCGCTCGCCCAACGCATCAACCAGCACGGATGAAAAGCTGCCGCGGCAGCCGGCAAAACGCCTTGTGTGGGCAACGTCAATGCCGTCCTGCTCCAAGCTCGCAAGCACGAGGTCAGAAATCATATCGTCGCCTGTGCGGGCAGCGAGCATCGCCGTACCACCCAATTTGGCCACGGCGGCGGCTGCATTTGCTGCGTTGCCGCCTCCCGTCACAAAACCATCATTAGCGCGGTATTTTTCCGCGGCGTCCGGAAAGGCATCGACCGTCAGGAGGAAATCCACCACTGCCACGCCAACATGCAAAATAATCGTCATGGTGTCTTTTAGCTAAGGGCGGCCCGAAGGTCTCGGCAAGCCCGATCAATCCACTGGCAAACCGCTGGGAACCGAAGATGGCTTGCCCAAACGGCCCTGAGCACCGTGTTGGTCGGTGAGGCCTTCAAGGAACGCCACCAGCGCATCAATGTCCGCCTGGGAAAGCTCTATGGGCTCAATAGAGATGGCGGAGACCAGCCTGGCCATCTCTCGCTCATTGTCCAAAACATCCAGATCGCCGCGAATAAGGCCGTTCACTGCAGGAAGTGAGACCTCTTCATCGGTCCATGCCGCCAACATAGCTTGTGGCGCAGCGTGGTGCCTGATGATGCCTTCGAGCGTGCGATAGGCGCCATTGTGCCCGTAGGGCGCAGTGAGCGCCACATTGCGCAGACCGGGCGTGCGAAACGCGTAGGCATCGACCAGATTATCCGTGAAGCGCATGCGCCCGACATCACGGGTGACCTGATCGAATCTGCGCTGCGCGCCGGGGCCGATGGGCGGCACTCCCAAAGCGTGGAACTGCTGATCGGTAAACAATGGTCCGGTGTGACAGGCTGAACAATTTGCCCGCCCAAAAAACAAATCCCGACCTTTGGATGCCAACGGGCTCAACGCGTCCCGATCAAATGGCGCGTCTACTGCCCGCCACTCGCTATTGATGAAGTCCCCGATGGCATTTGCAAGGTGAACGTAACTCATATCGGCGAGGTCAAGGTCCGGGTATGCCGCGACGATGAGGGGTCGATAAGCATTGATGGCCAGCACCCGCTTGGTTAGTAAGCGCCAGACCTCCCCCATCTCGCCATCCGTCATGTCGTCGAGGCTGGCGGCAGCTATCTCGTTCTCTTCTGGGTCACCGGCCATCTCTGTGAAGGACGTGACGGGGAACATGGCCTGCGCTGCTGCCAGGCTGGTGAGACCTTTTGGTAGATCGTCCGTTGCGGGGGACACAAACCCATTGCCATAGAAATTGTCTATCTCCAGCCGACCGTCGTGGAAGAGCCGTTCAATGCTTCTGGCTCCGATGTTGAAAAGGCTTGGCGCACTGCGCGGCACACGCGCCATGTGCAGACCGGCTCCAAATTTGCGCTTTGAACCAAGTCCAACACCGCCTTCCCCCACCCCCAGTGCCAGCCCGTCCGCGCTTGCAAGGTCGTGATTGTGGCAGGTGCCGCAGGATATGTTGCGATTGCCCGATAGGATGGGATCGTAGAAGAGCACTCGACCCAGCCGCGCCCGGTTTTCGTCGAAGTCAAGAAATTCAACTAGCTGGCCGTTGGCGCCATGACTTTCGCCTTCAGCCCAGGCTGGCGTAAACGGCCAGACATATGCCAGAAGGGCCACAATGCCCAAACGCTTAAACATCTGCCAAAAGCCCAAACGATCTTCCAACGCACCCCTCCATGTGATTGGCTAGAGGTGTAGACGTTAAATCAGGTTTGTTCGATGCAAAAGTGGCTTGCTCCAATTATAGCAATTGTGCTGGCGGTCGGCGCTTCACCCGCCCTGGGCGGCATGAAAGAAGCCAAGCGCCATATGGACAATCGCGAGTTTGAAAAGGCGCTGCCGCACCTTCAAAAGGCCGCCGAATCAGGCAATGCGGACGCCGAAGAGTTCATCGGCGTCTTTTTTGCCATAGGGCTGGGCGGGCTGCCCCAGGATGATGAGCGGGCTTTTGAATGGTATCTGCGCTCTTCGCTGAAGGGTCACCCCGGGGCACAATCGGGCATTGGCTGGTATTATGAGATCGGTCGCGGCATGCCTGCACCAGATCTCGTGCGTGCTTACATGTGGTACACACTGTCGGCCATTGGTGGCGACCCGGACGCCGCAATCAGCCTTGAAGAAGTCGTCAAAAAAATGACACCAGAGCAAATCAAGCGCGCGCACGTGCTGGTGGCTGATTACCGACCCTGGATGTATCCAAATCGGAAGTGACATGGCGTTCCAACATTCGAAAAGTTGAACGTCCGCGCCAGCCCGCCGCATAGAGATTGGCGCGTAGCGAGCCTATGTGCGGCACGTCTGTATAGGAGAAGCTGATGAATTTGCGCGTAGTTAGAACAGCGCTGTGGGGCGCGGTGGCTGTGGCGGCGCTCGGCGTTGGCGTGGGTTATCTCACCATGGGCCAGAATGGCAGTTCCGGCAGCGCCGGGCAGTCCATCGCCCTGAAACCGGCAAACGGTAGCCTTCTGCCCTCCATCGGGGGGCCCTTTGAGCTGGTGGAGATGAATGGTGAGCCCGTTACGCAAGCCAATCTTCTGGGGCGGAAGCATGCGATCTTCTTTGGTTACACCAATTGCCCCGATGTGTGCCCGCTCACTTTACAGGAGCTGACGGCTGCGGTCTCGACCATGCCGAAAAGCGAAGCGTCTGAACTCGATATCGTATTTGTGTCGGTGGACCATGAGCGCGACACGCCGGAGTTTTTGAACGAGTATCTATCGGTGTTTGAAAGCCCAGCCCGCATTCGTGGCTTTACGGGCAGTGCCGAGCAAATCGCCGATGCAGCAAAACAATACCGCGTATACTATAAAAAAGTCGTCTCCGACGATGGGGACATTCTCTACGACCACTCCTCATCGACTTTCCTTTTCGATGAGGAAGGCAACTTTGAAGGCACGATCGCCTTTCAGG
>JBCBZX010000430.1:0-2124 GCA_039815105.1 Pseudomonadota bacterium | reverse complement strand
CCAACAAACACGCGGGTCAGGCCGAGCAAAGCGACCACCGCGATCATGATCCAGCGCGTGGCTGGGAACTGAAAAGCGATCCATGTGCAGAAAGCCGCCACAGTGGTTGTGTGGCCCGACGGCCAAGACTGCCACCACGATGAGTCAAAGCTCAACGGCGCGAATGCAGCAACGCCATGCTCTTCATAGAGATAAGGGCGCGCGCGACCGATGATGTTCTTGAACACATTGCAGATGATGCCAGCCATCGCTCCGGTGAAGAAAATGAACGCTGCGTGCCGGGCGTGAAAAATCGCGTTTGGCCACGGCGAACGCTCCGAAGCCAAGAGCAATATGACGGCTAGAACCACCACGCCCGACGGCACATGCGTCCATTCGGACAGCCCGGCAGGGGTGAGAAAACCATAAAGCGACAGCTGACCGGGCGGCGTGCGCATTGCGATTAGGTGCACCGCCTCATCCAAAAGGAGAATCATGAGAATGGACATTGTGACCGCAGCAACTGCAATCACGGTCTCGTTGTGTGTCCACACCGCTGGGGGCGTGTGAAAGGGGGTTGGCGGGGGGCGCAGCTGCTTCCAGGCCGATTTCAAGCCTGTGCTGCCGCGCGTCAAAGTCTGGTTCATGCCGGTGTAATGTCCGCGTTACGCAAGGCTTTAAGGTTCAAACTGTTTGTGCAGAAGCACACAATTTGCAGTGCTCGCTTCAAACCCAGCAAATGTGTCGTCAGTGCGTCCGCATTTTCATTCGCCGCATCCAGCAGACCCGCCGCCTGCCCCACAATGTCGGCCCCGAGGCGAATGGCTTTTGCCGCATCAATTCCGTCGCGCACACCACCCGAGGCGATGATGGTACTTTGAGGGCACGCATCACGGACCAATTGGACCGCCTGGGCTGTGGGTATGCCCCATTGAGCGAAGGCGTTGGCCACCGCCGCATCCGCCGGTTCGCTGATCCGGGCGGCTTCCACCGCTGCCCAGCTCGTTCCGCCCGCGCCAGCCACGTCCACATAAGTGATACCGGCATCTGTGAAACGCTTGGCGAGCTTGGCTGATATGCCATTGCCAACTTCTTTCACCAAAACTGGCACCGGAAGCGCGTTGGAGAGCGCCACGACCTTGTCGAAAAGACCGCGAAAATCCCTGTCACCTTCCGGCTGAACCGCCTCCTGGAGCGGGTTGAGATGGACATACAGCCCGTCGGCTTCCAGCATATCGACTGCCCGGCGCGCTTCATCCACACCAAAGCCTGTGTTGAGCTGCGCCACGCCAATATTGCCCACAATTGGGATGGAAGGCGCGATGCGGCGCAAGTCCGAGCTCAACCCCCCGTCTGCACCGCCGGTTTCAATGGCGACCCGCTGGGAGCCAACAGCCATCGCCATGCCGGTTGTCTGGCAAGCTTGGGCTATGTTCCGATTGATATCGCTGGCCCGGCTGGGGCCACCGGTCATAGAACTCACGATAAAGGGGGCAGCCAGCTTGCGACCAAGAAAAGGTGCCGATAGGTCAATTTCGTCAAGGTGCAGATCCGGCAGCGCGCAATGCACGAACTCGAAATCATCAAAGCCTGCGCTGGCACGGCCAGCTTTGTGCCGTCGCTCCAAAACAATGGAAAGATGCTCATCCTTGCGGGAAGTCAGCACGCTCAATCAAACCGGTCGTTGGTATAGCGAGTCACGCAGCGGGCCGTAGCTGTTGCGGCGAGCGCGACTTACGACGACATCCTTGAGCGCCAGTGCCAGAAGAAACATCTTGCGGCCTTTGGTGGTTGATATACGCCCCTGCCACGCGTCCGGGCCACCCTGACGCAATTTGCGGCCGATGTCGCGATACACTCGTCCGGCGGCGGCAACGGCCCATGCCGAGCGCCATGGCAGCGCGGCGATACCCGCATGAGCCGATTCATAATGTGGGTCAGCGCGGTCCAACAAGCGCAGGGCAAGTCTGTAAAGGCGTTTGCGGTGTTCCGGATCGTCGGGATCGATCCGCTCCAAACCCTCCTGCCTGAGCCAATCAAGCGGCAGATACATGCGCCCAGCATGGGCATCATCAATGATATCACGGGCGATGTTTGTGAGTTGGAAGGCAATGCCCAGATCGCTTGCCCGATCCAGCGTGGCTT
>JBCBZX010000303.1:0-3818 GCA_039815105.1 Pseudomonadota bacterium | reverse complement strand
GTGTCCGCGTTGGTAGGCAACTAAAGATAAATTGGCGTAGACGCTCGCCAACCCCTCCTTGCGGCCAAGGGCTTCATGGAGCGCCAGCGACTTGCGGTACATCTCCTCGGCACCGTCCAAATCGCCACGCATTTGAAGCAAATTACCAAGATTGCCGCACTGGTTCGCCATGCCCTCCTTGCGGTCAAGGGCTTCATCAAGCGACAGCGACTTGCGGTACATATCCTCAGCACCGTCCAAATCGCCACGCATTTGAAGCATAATACCGAGATTGCCGAAGGCTATTGCTCGAGCTTCATCGTCATTTCGCCCATCGGCAAGTACTAGAACTGTGTTGTAACTCCGGCTTGCCGTATCCAATTCACCAAGTCGATCTTGCAAGTGACCCAACTGGTTCCAGCCATCCATATCATTCGGGTCGAGCTGAGTTGACCGCTCATAGGCCTGCAAGGCCCCATGTGTGTCGTGCAGAAAGCGGATGGCGCCCAGCGCACGATAGTCAGCGGCCAGCTGGATGACGTCCGGTTCCTTCGCGTCGATTCGATCTTGCAGCAGTCTTTCAGCGCGGGTGGGGTCGCCCGCCAGAATGTCGGCGAGAGCGTCCTCGGGTTCTGTTGTATTGCCCTTTAGATCGTTGTTCTCCGCCTCGAGCTCGGCCACGCGGATCAAGGCAGCCTTGAGTTCTCGTTGTGCGCTTTCGTCTGCGGTTGAGCCACTCAGCTTTGCGACCATTTCCTTGATCTCGGCTAGGTCATCTGCATTGCTCCGAGCCACAGCATTCGTATCCAACGCGATGGCACGGTCCAATTCATGGCTTGGATCGCGCGGGCCAAAGAAGCGGGTGTAAATATTGAGTGTGATGGTTTCAAACAGGCGCCCTTGCATGGAGCTTGCATCGGCAAGGGCGGCATATTTGGTGTCGGCTGGAATGCGGGCGCGGATCACCGGCATGATGGCGCCATGGTCGCCACCGGCCTCTTGGGCGATATCGAACGCGGTAAGGCGAGTGACGGAAAGAAGCTCCGGCCCGAATTCGTTCAGATCAGCCATGACCGAGCCATCATCGGCCAAACCCTCGCTGGCCTGGTAGGCCTCAATATGTTTGCCCAGCTGTTTGACCTCATGGTCCAGACAGGATTGCCGATCCTTCAAACGCCCCTGCAAAAGCGCGCCAATGAGCGGCAGGCCACCCAATTGGCCCGCGTTCATGGCATCCTCATAGTCACCCTCATTGGCCTTCACCACGGCAACAAATGATGTGATGCAGGCTTTCGCTATGACCAAACCACTGATCGACAAAACCAAACTCCCCTCGACAAACCTTAGCAAGAAACGAACCGCCTTCAAGCCCAACTCGATTGCCCGACACCATCACCGCTGCTAGCAATGCTGCCTGGGGAGGACGTGATGGATATTTTGGTCAATGTGGTGTTGCCGCTGGCACTGGCGATTATCATGCTCAGCCTTGGGGTTGGGCTGGTTCCAGGCGATTTCAAACGGGTCGCAGAGCGGGGCTGGGTGTTTTCCATCGGGGCGCTTTGCCAATTGGTGATGATACCGCTCGTGGCCTATCTCATCATCACCTTGTTTGGACTGACCGGAGCCATTGCGGCTGGCGTCATGCTGTTGGCCTTCTGCCCCGGGGGCGTAACATCAAATGTGGTGTCGCGGCTCGCCGGGGGCGATGTGGCCCTGTCAGTTTCGCTGACGGCTCTTGTGTCGCTTTTGTCGATCCTCACGGTTCCTTTTCTAGTCGGTTGGTCCGTGGTTCACTTCATGGGGGAAGATGCACCGAGTATCTCGGTCACATCGCTGGCCATCGCCATGTTCCTGATCACAACGCTGCCAGTGTGCCTTGGTATGGTCATCCGCTTTATGGCTCCCTCCTTCGCCGACAGGCTCGAGCCCAAGCTCCTGGTGCTGTCCAGCGTCTTGTTCGTGGTCATCATCCTCGCCGCAATTGCGTCCAACTGGACATTGTTCGTGGAAAATTTCAGCTCCTTGGGGCCGGCCCTGGCGCTGTTGAACGTAACCACCATGTTGGCGGGCCTGGCCATCGCTTCCCTTCTCGGCCTGACATGGTCGGAGCGGAAAACAATCTCGATTGAAGTGGGCATTCAGAACGGCACGTTGGGCATCACTCTTGCTCCGCTGATCGCTGGGGTGGCGGGGGGTATTCCCACAATCGGGTTGCCATCGGCCATCTATGGCGTGGTCATGTATCTGACCGCCATCCCCTTCGTCGCGTGGCTGAGGAGCCGCAACCATGCAGGCTGATGCGATAATTGTCGGTGCTGGCCTTGCAGGCCTGGCCGCTGCAGCCGAACTGGCAGATCGCGGGCTCTCGCTTATCATTGTTGACCAAGAAGGCCCACAAAATCTGGGCGGCCAAGCCTTCTGGTCCTTAGGCGGATTGTTCATGGTGGACACGCCGGAACAACGGCGCATGGGCATTAAGGACAGTCACGAGCTGGCTGTGAACGATTGGATGGGGTCGGCGCAGTTCGACCGGCCGGAAGATCATTATCCCCGGCAGTGGGCGCAAGCCTATCTGAACTTCGCTTCCGGTGAAATGCGCCCGTGGCTCCACGCCATGGGCCTGCGCTGGTTTCCTGTCGTGGGGTGGGCCGAACGCGGCGGCGGCTTCGCAGACGGACATGGCAATTCAGTCCCCCGCTTCCACATCACCTGGGGCACCGGCCCAGGCGTGCTGGAACCCTTTATACGCCGCTGCAAAGCACATGAAGATGCTGGACGCATCCAGTTCCAATACCGCCACCAGGTGGATCGCATCGACATGCAGAACGGTGTGGCCAAGGGTGTAAGCGGATCGATTCTGGCCCCCGATCACGCCGTACAGGGCGCAAAGACCAATCGTGAACTCATCGGTGATTTTCATCTGGAGGCACCGTCTATCATCGTCGCATCCGGGGGGATCGGCGGCAATTTTGAGATGATCAAATCGGTCTGGCCTTCCCAGCGGCTTGGCAAAATGCCCGCCCACATGCTTTCGGGCGTCCCGGCGCATGTTGATGGCCGCATGCTCAATATTTCGGAAGCGGCTGGTGGCCATGTGATCAATAAAGATCGGCTGTGGTTCTACACTGAAGGTGTGAAAAACTGGGATCCGATATGGCCTCGCCACGGCATCCGAATTTTGCCCGGCCCATCATCCATGTGGTTTGATGCACGGGGCAACCGGTTCGACCCACCGGCCCTTCCCGGTTTCGACACCAATGGAACCTTTAAGG
The DNA here is from genome assembly GCA_039815105.1 of Pseudomonadota bacterium. Taxonomy (GTDB): domain Bacteria; phylum Pseudomonadota; class Alphaproteobacteria; order Rhizobiales; family Rhizobiaceae; genus JBCBXA01. The sequence goes on along the minus strand of JBCBZX010000303.1, from coordinate 567 downwards.
CCATTCTCGACAGTGGACACGACTATAGCTGGTTTGTCCTGACCCAAAAGATGATCAAAAAAGAGTTCGCTTTATCCGGCTCCGAGCAAAATCCGGACTTCACATCCGCCAAATGGAAGGCCGTTATCCGCCAGCGCATCCTGTCCGGCAGCCGCGCCACCGACCCGGTGGAAGCCTTCAAAGACCATGGCGAGGACTTTGTGGTTGCAGACACTCTTACTGAGCTTGTCGCAGGTATGAATGCGCTCACCGAAGAGCCGCTGATTGATGAAGGCAAGCTGCGCTCGCAAATTGAAGCGCGGGATGCGCAGATCAACAACCCCTTCAGCAAGGATGCCCAAGTCGCCGCCATACGTGCGGCGCGAAACTATCGCGGCGACAAATTGGTGCGAACCGCCAAACCCCACGCTCTGTTGGATCCAAAGAACGGGCCTCTGATCGCCGTCCGTCTGCATCTGATCACCCGCAAGACTTTGGGGGGCGTGCAGACAAATCTGGACAGTCAAATGGTTGATGCTCAGGGTAAGACCGTACCAGGACTGTTTGCCGTCGGCGAAGCGGCAGGCT
>JBCBZX010000447.1:0-1879 GCA_039815105.1 Pseudomonadota bacterium | reverse complement strand
TACGAAGGCATGGACCTCATCAAGTATCACTAGATGAGGCCCACGTCCTTCTCTGACGGCTCAGGTGACGTCGAAGTCACACAGTAGGTTAACGTCTCGAACAGCGAGATCGTATTCGTGCATGGCCACATTGAAACTGCCGGCATGGGCGGAGCAGGAATGCCCGTCGGGGATATCGACTGTTTGCGACTGGCCCGGCATGAGCCCTCCGCCCCCGCCGCCGCCCAATGCATCGTCAAGGCATGCCGCGAGGTCCGCACCTGTCCGCTCCACCTCATCCAGCTTGTTCTGCAGATTGTCCAACGCCACCTCACAGTCGGTTGCATAGAAGCCGTAGTTTGACGCATCCCGACCCAACGCGCCGGTCATGTCGATAACGCTCGTCACGGACACCACGCGCACATAGAGAGCGCCGCCCTCCGGTTTCGTCTTCTCTTCAATATTGCCGTAGAACTTTTCAATTCTCTTCACGGCCGTAATGAAGCCGTGAAAAACCTTCTTCTGCACGTCCGCATCTGCCTTGCGCAGCTTCAGCGCCGTCTCATCCGTAAAAACGAGGGGCAAAAGATGGCCGGGATCCTTCTCAACAAGTTGGGCCAATAAGGGCAATGTCCCTGCCGAAGCAGAGCGAAAAAGAAAGCGTTCCATTTTTTTGAAATTCTCGAACATCGTTTAATCCTTCATGGTTCTGAGGTTTAAACTGACAACGATTTGACCATTGTAACGGGCTGATCGTGGACGCCTTGCCCATTTGAGTCCAGCCTTTGCATGATCCTCGGGCTATCGAAGACCGCCTCGCTCTCGGCCTGTAACACATCCAACATGTCCGTGAGACGGATTGTGACAAAGCGCTCGGTTGCCATATCTTACCCAAATCAACGCAGGACCCGACCACACGCACGCCCATGACGCAAACGTTCAATACATATCTGCGCAGGATCCCCGCCTGGGTTATCTATTTGGGCGGATTTGCCTACACGGCGTTATTGTTCTGGCAGGGCCTCGCCGGGCAGCTTGGCGCAAATCCCATCGAGGCTCTGGAACATGCCTATGGAGATGCCGCGCTCTACCTTCTGATTGCAGGTTTGATGGTGTCGCCGTTGCGTGATCACCTGCGGATCAATTTCATGCCGTTCCGCCGCGCGATCGGGGTGACGTGTTTCTTTTTCGTGCTGGCCCACCTGACGGTTTGGGCGGTGCTCGATGTGCAGGCCCTGGATCGCATCTGGGCCGACATTGTTAAGCGCCCTTATATAACGGTGGGCATGGTAGGCTTTCTGCTCCTCCTCCCTCTGGCACTCACGTCCAACAATTGGTCGGTGCGCAAGATGGGCGCGTCGTGGCGCAAACTGCACCTGTTGGTGTATCCCGCAGCCCTGCTAGGGGCGTTCCACTATGTGATGCTCGCCAAAGGGTGGCAGCTTAAGCCGCTGGTGCTCTTTGCCATCGTTGCGGTGTTGGTGGCACTGCGCATTCCAAGCGCCCTGCGCCGGATGCGCCTGCGCTCCGCGGCTGTTGCTCAGTCCTGACCCTATAGAGCTTCCACGTAGGTCAGATCAGTCGAAGAAGATCCCGTCGCCATCCAGATAGATGTTGGACAAGGCGCAAATGTTCACAGCGACAGGATGCTCTCTGAATTCGTGGCCCGACGCGCTGAGCCAACCCACTCGCAATCGCTGATGGCACCGGACCGGATCCGACCGGAATAGCGCCACCGCCCCTTCACCGGGGGTGAGCGTGACATTCTCCAGCCAATCGCGCGTCCAGCCGTGTCCGGCATTTGTATAGAGCCCCGTTACCGTAAAGCCCGGCGTGCTGTTATAGACATTCACAACACCCTTGGCGCCACTGCTGTCTGCGAAACCGGTCAGGGCGGTTG
>JBCBZX010000032.1:0-16173 GCA_039815105.1 Pseudomonadota bacterium | reverse complement strand
GTTCATTCAGGGGCCGCTGGAGTTCTCGTCTTTTCCCACGGTCTTGCTGATAGCCACCATGCTGCGTCTGTCGCTCAATTTGGCGTCGACACGGCTTATCCTGTCGGAGGGGCATAATGGTACGGCCGCCGCGGGCAATGTGATCGAAGCCTTCGGCAATTTCGTCATGCGCGGCAATTTTGTGATCGGGATCATCGTCTTTTCGATCCTGGTGATTGTGAATTTCATCGTCATCACCAAGGGCTCCGGCCGCATTGCCGAAGTTGCCGCCCGGTTCACTCTCGACGCAATGCCGGGCAAGCAAATGGCCATTGATGCGGACCTGTCTGCGGGTCTGATCAACGATGATGAAGCGAAAATGCGTCGGCGCAATCTGGAGGATGAGAGTTCCTTCTTTGGGGCAATGGATGGTGCCTCCAAATTTGTGCGTGGTGATGCGATCGCTGGCATTCTCATCACCTTTATCAACGTCATTGGCGGCATCATTATCGGCGTAGGCCAGATGGATCTGTCGTTCAGCGATGCCGCGTCCAACTACACTTTGCTTACTGTTGGTGACGGGCTGGTCAGCCAAATTCCAGCGCTGATCGTGTCGACAGCCGCCGGTCTTCTGGTCTCCAAGGCAGGCGTCAAAGGTGCCACCGACAAAGCGCTCGTGGCTCAATTGTCCGGCTATCCCAAGGCTCTGGGCATGTCTGCCGCCGTGATGGTGATCATGGCCATGCTGCCGGGCATGCCAACGCTGGTTTTCCTTGCACTGGGCGCTGGCGCCGGATTTTTTGCCTGGCGCCTCACACGCGAGCAGGAGAAAGCCAGGTTCGAGGCCCAGGCGGCCAGCGTGGCGGAAGCTGCCACCAAAGACACGGCGGATGAAGACGAGCCCATTGAGAAGGCATTAAAAATCGATGAGTTGCGCCTCGAGCTGGGTTTCTCATTGGTCCAACTGATCAATGATAATGAGCAGGACAAGGAAGCCATCGGCAATCTGCTGACCGACCAGATCAAGGCGTTGCGGCGGCAGTTGGCCACGGAGATGGGTTTCCTCATGCCGTCCGTGCGCCTGCAGGACAATATCCAGCTTTCGGGCAATGATTATGTGATTCGTGTGAAGGAAGTTGAGGCCGGTCGCGGCACCGTTTATCCCCGCCAGTTCATGGTGATGGATCCGAGCGGCGGCAACATCGCCATGCCAGGCCAGGCCACTGTGGAACCGACTTTTGGGCTGCCCGTGAAGTGGGTTGCCGGTTCACAACGCAGCCAGGCCGAGGATGCGGGCTACACTGTGGTTGACCCCGCAACGGTTATTTCCACACACCTCACCGAGACCATCAAAAACAATATTTCGGACCTGCTGTCCTACGCCCACGTGCAAAAACTGCTCAAGGAGCTGCCCGCCGATCACCAGAAGCTGGTGGAAGATCTGGTGCCGGCCCAAATTACTGTATCGGGCATTCAGCGCGTGCTTCAGATCCTTCTCACGGAGCGCATTTCCATCCGTGACCTGTCTACCATTTTGGAGGGCATTGCAGAGGCGTGTGCCTTCGCCCGTACGCCATCTGCCATTGCTGAGCATGTGCGCTCGCGTCTTGGTCGCCAGATCTGTGCCGCTCACATGGCACCAGGTGGCTATCTACCGGTTTTGAACCTCACCGGCGCGTGGGAGGTGGCCTTTGCCGAAAGCCTGATCGGCGAGGGCGATGATCGACAGCTCGCCATGGCGCCGTCCAAGTTGCAGGAGTTCGTGCCGGCCGTCACCCAAGGGTTTGAAAATGCCGCCGCCATTGGTGAAGTGCCGGTGGTGCTCACGAGCCCCATGATCCGACCTTATGTGCGCTCCATCGTAGAGCGCTTCCGCACCCACACTGTGGTGATGAGCCAGGCGGAAATACACCCGTCGATTAAGCTCAAAACGGTGGGGACGATTTAGCGCCCACTGGAGACCGTAAACCAAGCCGATAAATTTGAACCTTTTGCTCGAGCAAGGTTTTAAGCCAACGCTGATAACGTGCCCCAAACCAGAAGATGGGGGGTTCGTTATGAATGCACATTTTGGCCGACGCGGACTGGCTGATGCGGCACCAGCTGCGCCGATGGCTGTCCCCCACGTTCCATACATTCGCCACGACCGGATTTCGGACGTTGCCGATGATATAGATTTTGAAATCCATGGCTCCGACACGCAGTTTGTCGAGATCGAATTGGATCCGGGCGAAACGGCGGTGGCGGAAGCTGGCACCATGATGTTCAAACCTGCCACGATTTCCATGGAGACCATCTTTGGCGATGGGTCTCACGCCGAAAGCAATGGTCTTTTGAATAAGCTCACTGGCGCGGGCAAGAGGCTCATCACAGGCGAAAGCCTTTTCACCACCGCCTTCACCAATGATGGCCATGGCAAAGAGCGTGTGGCTTTTGCCGCTCCTTATTCCGGCCGGATCGTGCCGCTGAAACTCGATGAGCATGATGGTCGGATTATCTGCCAGAAGGATGCTTTTCTGTGTGCGGCGCGGGGCGTGTCCATAGGCGTTGCGTTCCAAAAGAAAATCATGACCGGTTTGTTCGGCGGCGAAGGTTTCATCATGCAGTCGCTGGAGGGCGATGGCTGGGTGTTTGTGCATGCGGGCGGGACCATCGTTGAGAAGGATTTAGACCATGGCGATGTTTTGGATGTGGACACCGGATGCATCGTCGCTTTGTCACAGGACGTGGACTACGACATCGTGCGGGCAGGTTCGGTGAAGAGCATGATTTTTGGCGGCGAGGGTGTCTTTTTCGCCCGGCTGCGCGGCCCGGGAAAGGTGTGGCTGCAGAGCTTGCCGTTCTCACGGCTAGCCGGTCGCATGTCAGCGACCTTGGGAAACAGTGCGCTCAACAGTGGTGGCGAAGGGTCGGTTGTGGGCACCGCTTTCGATATTCTGACCCGGTGAAACGGATCAGCTACCTATCTGTGTTGAGCCAAGGCTCGCCCTGCCAAACCCATTGTGAGACAAGCCCGTTTCGCGCTTGAACGTCGAGTAAAATATTGGCCGCGTGTTGAACCCCACCGCCAACGCCTTCCCACAATTTGTCCGAGAGTCTGGTTTGCTTTCGATCACCGAGATCGACATCTTTTTGCCCATGCTCTTTTGGCTGGACGGGATCCAGACGAGACCTGCCACCGACTAGAAAACGCACATGTGTTTGCCGAAAATATCCACCCGTTGGTGCCCGAGACTCAGCGCCGCCGCACCAAAACGGACGCAGTCGCTGCCAGCAATGTTGACGTTGCGAAAAACCAGACCCCCGGTTGGGTGATGGCGCTGGCAAGGCCGGAGGTCTTGGCCGCGAAGATCACGATGGCCACCAGCAAAACATCCAGCATGGACCATTTGGAAACAGCCGCTAGGGCACCGGTAATCCGGCCTTTCCCTGCACCCAGAGCCGAAGCCGTGACGGCGAGAATTTTGGCGGCGGGAAACAGGATTGAGAACACCGCTACGATTGCAGCGATGCCCCATGAGCCCTGGTTGGCCAATCCCGCAATGATCTCGATGAGGGAGGGCCGATCTGTCAGTACGAACAAGCGTTCCAGTTCAACCAATGGCAACACCAGGCCCAGGCCAAGGCAAAAGGCAGATCCGGCGAGACATATGGCAAGCAGCAGTTTCATAGCTGAGCCATGCCAGCCAGTATGCGCTGAGGCAATGCACCCTGGGTTTTAGATCAGCTTTGTTTGGTGTGGTCCTGCGCCAGCATGAAGGCGTTCCCGTCTGGATCGTAGAATGTGCAGGTACTTACCATGCCCTCGATCACTTCGGTTTCGCCGTCGAATTTCACGTCTGCCTCTTCAAGGCTGGCGCGGGCGGCGGTGATATCGCTTACGCCAAACACCGGCACCGCGTTGCCCGGCGAAGGGCTCGCTTGTTCTGACATGCCCAGGGTCACGCCGTCCGTCATGGTGCTCATCTCTGTCCAACCGACATCATCGGCATGGTAGATGAGGTTAAACCCAAGCTTTTCGGAGAGCCATTTTGCGCTGGCATGCCGGTCGCTTACTGAGATTGCGATGGTGATTGTGTTGTCCAGACTGACGAGCGCCAAAGATTATCTCCTGAAAATTTATATAATATAAAATATGGACATAAATGAAATTGTCAATCTCACTTCCCGGGCCTGGGCCTTGCCATTGCTTGCGGCTTTACATCGAGGTGTGGCAGGTCGGCAGGCGGCACTTATCCATGCGACCGGAGCGGGACGCACCGCCTTTCGGCAAAGTCTGGATCATTTACTTGATGCAAAGATGCTGGAGAGAAATTCCGGCCACGGCCACCCGCTGCGGCCCGAGTTTCGCCTGACGGCCAAGGGGGAACAGTTTGCGGCGATCGCCCACCAGATCGAGCGGCTGGCGCCTGGGGCTGGTGGCCAAACTCTGTTGCGGCGGGCGTGGACATTGCCCGTGTTGGCTTCCACTCAACATCCGCTGCGATTTACCGAGATCAAACGGCGATTGCCACCCATCACCGACCGGGCGCTTAGCCTGTCACTCCAGCGGCTGGAGGCCGCGTCTTGGATGGCGCGGGATGTCGATGTGCGGGCTCGACCCGCGCGGTCGATCTATCGTGCCAGGGGCAGTGGACTGGAGATAGGAACACTGCTTGCAGTGTAGCGGCGAGGGTCGGTTTGGATATCACCGTGCTGTTTAGTCAGCCGACGATAGCCCCGCCTGCTTCTCCGCAAGCTTTCTATTGAATGGGATCTGGAACTCCTCATAGTTTTCCAGCCATTCTGCATATCGTCTGTCTTGCTCGGTTTTGGCCGCCCGTAAGGACGCTCCCCAAAACGACCCCATCGTGGTGGCGAGAATTAAAGAGGCGATGCCAGTTGCAACAAAGCGCCGGGAAAACGCTTTTCGTTGATCCTCATCAGCGCCGCTCTCAATCAGCAATTTATAGCTTTCTTGCTTGGGAAAAATGGTTGTGAAGTAGCCAGCAACCGTTGCGAGGAGAACCGGTAGAATGGCAGCCACTACGGGTTCCCGGCTGGAACCAAGCATCAAACCGATCGCCGCACCCGCCACGCTGAAGAAAAGCGAAAAACGCGCCAGCGTTCGGTCTCGCATCAGGAAGGCAACAACGAACCCCACAAAGATACTGATGAACAGGAGAGGTACAAATCCGAACAAGACTGAATTCAGGGCGTGTTCGGCGGTAGCCCAAAAAGCGCTCTGCAGGACTTCGGTCATGTGAGCGGCAACCCAGGCCGAAATTCATATGCTTCTGCTTCTGTTCTCTCAATCTCTTTGAATTCGCCCTCGTTATTCTGGTGAAATACAGTTGCGCCGTTGCTCCAATCTCGCTCCAGCAAAGTCCCTCCACTTCCTGGGCCAGACTTTGGTGGTTCCGGGCATACGAGCTTCTGCAGATCTTGGTCCCAGAGACATATTGGCGCTACCTGTGCGAACGAAGTATCCGTCCAAGACAGGGTGATGGCTAACAGTAGAAACCGCGTGGCTGCACTATTCATTCCCAAAGTTTACACATCGTTCAAATCGTTGCCAGCGGTTATTTAGGTCCCCGGCCATAGAGGCCAATGCCGAAGAACCGGTCTGCGTGGGGCGCAGCCGGTCTTCAGGGAGTTGGTCGCAAACAAGTGTGGTTTGCGTTAGCCGATCATGGCGTTGCGGCCCGCCACTTCGTCCAAAGCGGCCTGTTCGGCGGCTTCTTCCTCGGCGCGGAGGTTTGCATTGTCGCGTTCGTGCAAAAGCTCGGCTTTCTTAAGCTCTTCCACCGCTTCGGCCAATTCGTCTTGGGCGGGCTCCAGCTTCTCGCGCAATTCGAGGATAGAGGCCTCAATGTTTTCTGCGCGGGTCCGGGCGGCCTTCGCGAAGGTTGGATATGCAAAATGTGCGATGTCGGAAATGCCCGACTTCTTCTCTTCGCTTTCCACTTGCAACAGCAAGTCGCCAGCCATGCGCTGCATGTCGGCCATCATCATTTCGATGCTGGTCACCTGACGGCGCTTTTCGTCTACCTGAAACCGTTTCAGTTTGATCAGGCTTTTCTCTCGCGATCTCATGACTCAATACTCCCTAGATACGCGGGTTTCACCGTGAGGCGGCTCAACTGGCCGCCGCCACTTCATTCCTTGAAGTGTCGGATGGGGTGTCGGCATTGGCCGTCGCAACAATCTGCGCCAGTTCGCCATAACCGTCGGCGATGCTCGTGGCCTCGCCTTTGTTTTGTGTGAGGAACGCTTCGAATGCCGGGTTCAAAGCGATGGCCGTGTCCACCGCCGGGTCTGAGCCCTTGCGGTAAGCGCCCAGGCGGATCAAATCTTCCATGTCAGCAAATGTGCTCATCAGGTGCTTGGCCTGGGTGAGCAGGGGGCGCACGTCCATGGGTACGCAGTTTGGCATGGTGCGCGATACGGATTTCAGCACGTCTATGGCCGGGTAGCGGCCCCGCTCGGCAATGGCGCGATCCATGACGATGTGGCCATCAAGAATGCCGCGCACCGCGTCTGCAACAGGCTCGTTATGATTGTCGCCTTCCACGAGCACGGTGAACAGCGCCGTGATGGAACCAACGCCATGGGCGCCGGGGCCTGCGCGCTCCAGGAGCTTAGGCAGCTCAGCAAAAACGGAGGGCGTGTAGCCGCGCGTTGTAGGGGGCTCGCCAGCCGCAAGGCCGATCTCGCGTTGAGCCATGGCGAAGCGGGTGACTGAGTCCATCATGAGCAGAACGCGCATGCCGCGATTGCGGAAGCTCTCCGCCACCGTCATGGCCGTATAGGCGGCCTGGCGGCGCTTAAGGGCGGGCTCGTCAGACGTAGCCACCACTATGCAGGCGCGTTTGAGGCCCTCAGGTCCAAGATCGTCTTCAATGAACTCTTTGACCTCGCGGCCCCGTTCGCCAATGAGGCCGATCACGATGACATCAAAGTCTGCATTCCGGGCCAGCATGGACATGAGCACCGATTTTCCGACACCGGAGCCGGCAAAGATGCCCATGCGCTGGCCTTCGCACATGGTGGTGAAAGTGTTGATCGCTCTAACACCCAGATCGACAGGCGTGCCGACACGGCCGCGCACGGCGGGCGCGGGCGGCTTGGCACGGACCTGGCAGGCGGAGCCGCCACTGGGCAGGGGTCCCAGATTATCAATGGGCTCTCCAAGGCCGTCCACCACGCGGCCGAGCCAGTCCTGGCCGGGACGCAGAGTGTTGCCGCTGGCAACCATGTCAACCAGCGCGCCGCGGCGCAGACCTTCCACACCTTCATAGGCCATGCAAAGGGCGCGGTCGTCCCGCAACGCCACTATCTCCAGCGGCAATTGTCTTGTGTCTTCATTCATTTTGGCGTCGAGGCGCGCAGATAGGCGCATACCTATGGAAAAGGCGAACACTGGTCCGCACACTTCCACCATTGAGCCCGAGATCGCTGCGACGCGGCCATTGAGCTGCATCGTGGTCTGGCCGGCAATGTCTTCGATCAGTGCTCGCACTGCGCGAAATCCTTTCACGCCGTTAGGATCGGGTTTCCAAATACTTTCGGAAGGCACCAACCGGTAACGGTTCGTTCATATGTCCGGTTAATGATGAATGTTAGCGATTAAAGCGAGGTAAATTGTCGGGTGCTAACTGAAAGAAAAACATGAGTCCGCAGAATCGGATGTCAATGTTTCTTAAAGTTTCTTTCCAAGGTTGGAAATTGGATTCATTCAATGAATTCAATATGTTTTGACCAGTTAGTGATGCAGCCACCCAGCACTTGCCAGCGCGAATCAGAGTTTGTTAACCATTTCGTGCCACGATTTGGTCATGAAGGAAGCGAGGCGGTGAGCCGAGCTAAACGCCGCCGCCAGGCTGAATAAGGGGAACGCAATGCGCGTACTGTTAATCGAAGACGACAGCGCCACCGCTCAATCCATCGAGCTGATGCTGAAGTCTGAAAGCTTCAACGTGTACACCACCGATCTTGGTGAAGAGGGCGTCGACCTCGGCAAGCTCTATGATTACGACATCATATTACTCGACCTGAACCTGCCTGACATGTCCGGCTATGAAGTGCTGCGTACGCTGCGCCTCTCCAAAGTGAAGACACCAATCCTTATTCTTTCCGGTCTTGCCGGCATTGAAGACAAGGTGCGCGGCCTAGGCTTCGGTGCCGACGACTATATGACCAAGCCATTCCACAAGGACGAGCTGGTTGCCCGCATCCACGCCATTGTGCGCCGCTCCAAGGGTCACGCCCAATCGGTTATCACGACCGGCGATCTGGTGGTGAATCTCGACGCCAAAACCGTTGAAGTCGGTGGCCAGCGCGTACACCTCACTGGCAAAGAATATCAGATGCTGGAGCTGCTCTCGTTGCGCAAAGGCACCACGCTCACCAAGGAAATGTTCCTCAACCACCTCTATGGCGGGATGGACGAGCCGGAGCTGAAGATCATCGACGTGTTCATTTGTAAGCTCCGCAAGAAGCTTGCATCGGCCACCGGCGGCAAAAACTACATCGAGACTGTTTGGGGCCGTGGTTATGTGCTGCGCGAGCCTGAGGAGCTGGCCGAAACGGCCTAACGTCCCTCTCTCAATTCTCTAAGATCAGCAAAAACCCGGTTTGGAAACAAACCGGGTTTTTCGTTTGGTTTCCAAACCCGCTGCTCCCTCGGGAAGTCGAGCTACGGTTTGAAGAGTTTATGGACGTGCTGATTAGGCCGCCAAACCCAGTTCCCGCATCTTGGTTGATAGGGATGCGCGGTCAAATGGCTTCATAAAGAATGCGTCTGCGCCTGCCCGTTTGGCCCGTGTCATGGACGCTACATCCATTTCGGAAGTCAGATAAACGATCGTCGGGCGGCTCGTGTCGGACCCCATTGAGCGCAGATCGCGAACCAAGTCTGTGCTGTCCTCTTCGGGCAGGCGCCAATCAACCAAAATAAGTTCTGGCGCGCCGTTCATACATTTTTCGCGGGCCTGTTGGCCGCTTTCAGCATGGACGACTTCGAATCCCATGGAGTCAAATATTCGCTCAGCCACGTTTCGAATAACGCTGGAATCGTCGACGATGAGGCACTTTCTTTGCACTTGGTCCATCCTTCTGGAAAAAATCGCTGAGTGAAGGACTACACGATTAACCCTGCCCGAGCGTTAATGCGGGCAGGGAACGGGTCAATTTTCAGGGGTCATGCTGCTGCCCGTAGAGTTACCGTTTCTGCATTCACCGATGCAGACAAAGTCATACCGGTCTCGCGGGCCAGGAGAACCGTGTAGTAGGATTGGATCGCGTGGGCGTCGACATCGCCCTCATGCGTTCCGTTGAGAAAATCCACAAGCAGAGCCGGAACGCGGGCATTCTTGCCAGTGCATTCGACGGTAAGCACAGCATCATCGCCTTCGGGGGCTTTGAGCCCCACCGCGATGGTGCCACCACGCGGGATGGCATGGAGGCCATTTGCCACGAGGTTGAGCAGCAGTTTGACTCGGTTTTTGGCAACCAGTGCACGGGGGCCTTCCCATGTGATATCGGGCTTTTCGTGCTCCATCAGATCGCGAACGACGGTTTCAGCGTCGCCCGTGTCAATTGACGCACCGGCAGACCCAGCGGCCCCGTAGGCAATTCGGCAAAATTTGAGCTTTGCGGAGGCGGAGCCTGTGGACTTGCGAATAAGGTCCATCGCGAACTCCTGCATCTCTGCCCCGTTTTCTTCGTCCAGGACCTCCAGTCCATTGGCCACTGCACCAAGTGGACCGATCACGTCATGGCAGACGCGACTGCACAGAAGTGCGGCAAGATCGGCGGCGGACAAATTTGGAAGTGGGTTCATTGGAATATCTTTCGAAGTTGGGAGGTTCGCAGGCAAGATTAGAGTTCTATCACGAGCCGATGGTGCTTTGTTCAATGCCCAAATTGGGGTGCCAGAGTTTTTCGCCCTTCGCGGCGAAGCCCCCGGGCGACTTTAACCACTCATCGCGCAGTGCAGCCGAGTGAAACAAAAAGAGACGATTTCGATAGAGCGCCCAAATGCGCGGATTGCCAGAGACTTCACGCCCCCGCGCCAACTGCATGGCGCAATGGCCACCAAAGCGGGGCAAATAGATTTGCGGGCTTTGCAAAAAGGCGTCGCGATTGGCAATTGTGCGAAAATAGAACGTAGAGCGTAGGGAGCCGCTGCGCATGGAAACCTGCAGGTCCGGCTTGCCATCCACAGTGCGTTTGGACAGGAAAAACTCCACCGGGTCGAACCCGCCGAGGGCCACGCCGGTGTGGGTATCCACAACGAATGGGCCGATGTTTTTGCTCTGAAGCGTTTGCCGCTCCTCATCGTCCAAACCGATGGCCCATGCATGACCAGCGCTGAGCGCCGTGCTCAGGGCGACTGCAATCAGCGTCCGCGGCGCGATGTTTAACAATTGGAAAACCTTTAGGCGCATTATGCGAGCAATTCGGTCTGGTTTCGTTCATCTCTCCCTCGAAAATGGATGGGAAAGGTGAGTGTGAGGTTAAGCGATGGTGCCGGAACACAAGCTCGTCGCAAAATAGCCGCCAAACCGCCCACAAAGCCTGCTTTGACAGGCATGATAGACAAAAGAGGTGCATCATGTTCGAGCGTTCCCTCCTAAAGCGGGTCTCGGTGGTTGCAGTATTTGCGGCCCTTTTTGCTTTCACAATCCCCGCTCAGGCCAATCAACAGCGCTACAGTCAGAATGAGATCGTTGATATCGGTCACACGATCTTTGGTTCTGTCAGCCAGGCATTCGCAACCACTGTCGAGCGTGCCATGTCCAGCTATGGTCAGCCCAATGGTTATATTTTGGGTGAGGAAGCGTCGGGCGCCTATATTGGCGGCCTGCGATTTGGCGAAGGCACCCTGTTCACCCGCAATGCTGGCGATCACCGTGTGTTCTGGCAAGGCCCCAGCGTGGGGGTTGACTGGGGGGGCGACGGCAACCGCACCATGATCCTAGTCTATAATCTCGAAAGCGTGGATGGGCTCTACAAGCGCTATCCGGGCGTATCCGGGTCTGCCTATCTGGTGGGCGGGGTTGGCATGACGGTTCTGAAAAACCGAAATGTTGCTCTGGTGCCCATCAAAACCGGTGTTGGAGCTCGGCTGGGCTTGAATGTTGGCTATTTGAAACTCACCAGAACACCTACTTGGAACCCTTTCTAGGGTCTCGCATTGGGTTGCGAAGCCCACACTGCTTCAAGAGTTTAGGAGGGGCTGGTTGTCATCGGCCCCTTTTTGTTTGGCAAGCTGGGGTTCAACAGGCTACGTTAGGGCAGTATTTTGAGCGCTCCTGTCGTGGGAGCTATCTATGAGCTGGTCTCATAGGCAGGACAGAGGCCGATCGCTTTGATCCAAAGCGCAATGTTTTTCGCCCTTGGGGCATGTGTGGCAGGTTTGCTGGCCCTTTGGCTGGCGCCTATGGTGTGGCGTCGTGCCGTGCGCGTCACCGAGCGCCGTGTCGAGGCTGCCATCCCGTTGTCCATTCACGAGGTGCAGGCGGATAAAGACCAGATGCGTGCCGACTTTGCGGTGCAATTGCGCAAGGTCGAGCAAAAGAGCGAAGCCCTTCACCTCAAGGCCGCCGAAGACCGTGTTCAGATCAATCAGCAGCTGGCGCGCATTGACGCACTGGCCTCCGACCGGCGTGCCAAAGCCGAGATGATTGTGGAACTTGAAGATCGTGTTGAGGCGCAGCAGGCCCAGCACACCCAAGCTCGGGAATTGGCCACACAATTGCGCAGCGATCTCAACGCCCGGGAGGCGCGGCTCAAAGAGCGAGTGCAGCGCGTGCGTGAGCTTGAAACCCATGTGAGGGAAAGCGAGAATGTCAGCAATGCGGCCCGCATTGAGCTGGCCGCATTTGAAACGCGCAGTGAGGATCATGTTCAAAAGTTGCGCAGCACTGCCAAGGCATTGCGTGCCCTCAAAGAGGAAAATAGCGAGCTAAAGAAAGCGCAGCGCGACCAGAGAAACGCTGTACGCCGGCTTGAGAGAGAGCGCGATAAAGCTCAGCGCGAAGCGGACCGGTTTCGCTCTGCAGCCATTGATTTGGAGGAGCGGCTGGATCGTCGTAAGGCTGAACTGGCCCGGCTCAAAGGCCAGCCCGCGCCTCTTTCTGTGGTTGGCTCTGCAACCAAATCCGCGACCGAACTGAAAAAGACCCGAGCGAAGCCCAAGGTCGCTGCTTCGGCCACGCCGCCGCCTGCAAGCAAGGGGGCCGTTGCCGAAGGATCCATCGACAGCCAATTGATGGAATTTAGATCGGCGATTGAAGGCCTCGAAGGCAAAGCGCCCAAAACGGCGGCTGCGCGCGCCAAGCTGATGGACCAGATGGACGATATTGCCAGCCAGATTGCCGCTGCAAATGATGATGCTTCCGACCCGGCTGAAAAGTCTCAACGGTCCCCGGCCCAGTCGAAATCCACCGCACAGGGCAAGAAGCTAAAGGGTTTCAAAAAACCCCAGGGCGATGCTAAAAAAAGCGACGCCAAACAGGGCGACGTCAGAGACAGTGCCGACAATGATGGACCGGATGGTTTGGGCGCCAGGATTGCCGGCCTGCACAATCTGCCAGCTGCCGAGTAGACTGGCTCCTACTCGCCGTTGACCAGGGCTATCTTGCTGACCACTTCACCGGTGCCGGTATCTATGATCCAGAATGCTGAGTTCGACCCGATGCGCAACCGCATCAAAAGCTGACGGCCGTTCAAACTGCTCTCAACGATCCGAGCCCCTTTTGGCAGTGTAATGGACGCCTGCTCCACAAGTGCGGTTGGTGCCATGATCGTCGCTGGCGCTTGTGCAGCCTGTTGAGATGTCGATGCGCCATTCGTATTCTGGCTCTGCGGCTCAATCCATATTTTATAGCCGATTGCTGCAATCACTGCTGCGACGCCGAGCAACATTATGCTCAGCGACACAAGCTGAACCCGTTGCATCTTCTGCCGAACACGTTCCACTGCGGGGTCAAGCGGCTCGTCGCCGGGGCGGTCAAAGCGATTTTGGTGCTCGGTCATCTGATGGCCTCGGCGGGGGGGATTGCATTGTGCTTGAGGGCGCCCTGTTAGCGTGCGTTGTTCGTTTTGCCTAGTCTCCATCACGAGCGCAGTGTTGAGGAGTGTTGAGGAGTGTTGAGGGCCGGCGCCAACTGGGCAGTCCCGGTCATCCATGGCGCTTGCCTATCGCAGCCTTCGCAGCCACAAGCACATGATGGCCCAACCCAACAGGACGTCTGAATCCAACATGGCTGGCAATGACGGTTTGAGTGACGGTTTGACAGAGTTGGTCGTGGACGAGGCGTCGGTGGGTGAGCGCATTGACGCTTATGTGGCGGCGCAAGCTCCGCAATGGGTGTCCCGGAGCCGCATCAAAGAGCTTGTAAAAACCGGTCATGTTTGGCTGAACGGCGTGGCATGCGCTTCGCCAAACAAGCGCGTTGATCTTGGAGATATCATCTTGTGGCGTGTGCCTGCGCCTGCTGACCCCACGCCGCGTGGCGAAGATATTGCGCTGTCCATTGCCTATGAAGACGAGCATCTCATCGTGGTGGACAAGCCTGCCGGCTTGGTGGTGCACCCCGCCGCCGGCAATTGGACTGGCACGCTGGTGAACGCGCTTATCCACCATTGCGGCCAAAGCCTGAGTGGTGTGGGGGGCGTGCGACGCCCTGGCATCGTTCATCGGCTCGATAAGGAGACCAGCGGTCTCATCGTTGTCGCCAAAACCGACCAGGCGCATCAGGGTTTGGCTGCCCAGTTTGCTGACCATGGGCGTGAAGGACCGCTGCAGCGCCGTTACCAAGCAATGGTTTGGGGCAAACCCGATGCCGCGGGCACCGTTGAAACCTATCTCGGCAGGGACAATCGAAACCGGCAAAGGCGCGCGGTGGTGGCGGAAACCGCCCCAGACGCCCGGCATGCCACCACCCACTGGCGTTTGTTGGACAATTGGTCAGCAGACGACGGTCGCACCCGGTCTCCGGTTGAGATTTCACTGGTGGAGTGCCGCTTGGAAACAGGCCGCACCCACCAAATACGGGTGCATATGACCCATCTGGGCCACCCGCTTTTGGGTGACCAACTTTATGGCACGTCCAACGCCAGCCGGGCCGAACGTCTGCCCGATGGAGCCAGGCATGCGGTGAAGCAGTTTCGGCGACAGGCATTGCACGCGGCCATTTTGGGCTTTGAGCATCCGGTTTCTGGCGCGACTGTGCTGCTGGAAAGCCAATTGCCAGCTGATATGGAACAATTGCGATCGGTTATTTCAAATATTTAGAGGCGGCCTGGCGTTTTTGATCGTATACCGGCGGTAGCTCCGCACTTTGGTGAGAGGTCCCATCGAATTTTGGTCTATGGGGTGCGACCCCATGGCCATCCGCTTGGCGTGAACTGGTGCCCGGCTCTCAACGTTACAATTGTGAAATATTCGCTGGCCTGCCTTAAATATGGCTCACAGGCACCCTATATCTATCGTAGAACGACGATAAACGATCGTTCGGACTGTGCCGAAACCGGGCAGTTCAGAGGGTTAGCCGAGGTTGCCGCAAGGGCTCATGGAGCCGGCCAGCTAAGGTAACATAGAACGAAAGGGTGCTTTTATGACCCAAGCAGTTGAAAAGAAAACAGAAGTGGCCACCCGCTCAGTCAGCAATCTGAGCGCATCTCAAAGTCAGAGCCTGCCATCTATCACCACCGGCAATGGCGGGCTGAACCGATACATGGAAGAAATCAAGCGCTTCCCGATGCTCAAGCCGGATGAGGAGTATATGCTCGCCAAGAGCTATGCCGAGCATGGTGACACACAGGCTGCCCACCGAATGGTCACCTCGCACCTGCGTTTGGTGGCGAAAATTGCCATGGGCTATCGCGGCTACGGCCTGCCGATTTCCGAAGTTGTGTCCGAAGGCAATGTGGGTCTGATGCAAGCCGTTAAAAAGTTCGACCCCGAAAAGGGTTTCCGCCTGGCGACTTACGCCATGTGGTGGATCAAGGCTGCAATTCAGGAATATGTGCTGCGCTCTTGGAGCTTGGTTAAAATGGGCACGACGGCCAATCAGAAGCGGCTGTTCTTCAATCTGCGCAAGACCAAGAGTGCCATTCAGGCGCACGATGGCGGTCATCTGACGGATGCTCAGACCAAGGAGATCGCAAAGCGCCTGCGCGTATCTGAAGAGGAAGTCACGAGCATGGACCAGCGCCTGACAGGCGACGCTTCCCTGAATGCGCCGATCCGCGCTTCAGAAGGCGAGGGCGGTGAGTGGCAGGAATGGCTCGTGGATGAGAGCGAAAGCCAGGAAGACGTTCTTGTCCGCGACGACGAGATGGACGCGCGGCGCGAATTGCTGCGCGATGCTATGGGCGAGCTCAATGAGCGCGAACAACGCATTTTTGAAGCCCGCCGTCTCGAGGAAGATCCCATCACGCTGGAAGAATTGAGCCAGGAGTTTGGTGTCAGCCGCGAGCGCATCCGCCAGATAGAGGTGCGTGCCTTTGAAAAGGTGCAAAAGGCCATGATGGCTGCTGCGAGCGCCATTGCCGACTCCACCCGCCAGCGCCAACTGGCCGGCTAGTGGCACACCCATAGCGAGCAATCTGCTCGCTCTTTAGCCCGCGCGAGATCCCCCCACTCGCGCGGGTTTTCTTTTGTAAAGACGAACTGATTGGCTGGACATGGCGAGTGCGATGCCATTCACTTGGCACATGCCCCTACGTCTGCTCTTCTCCATTGCATTGGTTTGTCTTCTGCCTGGTCCGGTGATGGCATTGGAGTTCGGCCCGGTTAAAGACCGCCTGTTCGCATATGCAAGCCAGATAGAAGCGAGCGCCGATGGCGGCTTTCGACGGTTTGAGTATGACGAGTTGCGCGATGTGAACGGTCGCGACCGTGACCCCGGCCGTCGAGCAAAATCGCAATATGTGTTGCGCGTGCCCGGCGGTGTGAAACAGTTTCGCATGGAAACGCCTGCAGGGCGCATTCCTTTCATGCAGGCCGGGGCGTCGGCGCAGCGGGCGACGGTTCTGCTGGTCTACATTCATGGCAATGGGGGCAATCTGAAACAGGGTGTCGACACCCGCACCTTTGGTGGGAATTTTGGGCGCGCGATGACTTTGATTGACCGGGCAGGTGCCCTCTATTACCCTCCGGTATTCACCTGGAATGCGTGGTCCGGTGGTCTGCTGGAGGTC
>JBCBZX010000344.1:0-3199 GCA_039815105.1 Pseudomonadota bacterium | reverse complement strand
GTACCGACCTTCAACCGGGAACAGTTGGAATTACATTGGACGAATTCAATATTCTCAGCGCGGAACTCAATGATTTTAATAGTTTTATTATTAACAGGACATTAGATGGAAACTTCAGCCAAATTGGGTACCGCCTTGACCAGCGCGGGGAGGTTTTTGACGGTCAAATCGTGTCCCGCATTGACCTTGAGCCCTGCCGCCTCAGCACGTGCCGCACAGTCCCCTAACATCGCCACAGCCGCCAATGCGGTGGAGGGGCTGTCATGGGTGGCGCCATAGGGGCCAGTGAACAGCTCCACACGGTCCACCCCGATGGATTTTGCCGTTTCAAGGTCCGTCGTAGAGCAGTCTGAATCAACAAACAAAGCAACTCGAAAACCTTGATCTTTCAGCCGCTTAACCGGCACTTGAAGATTCTGAATCTGAGCTTCAACTTGCCAACCATGGTCCGATGTCGCCTGGGCCGGATCATCTGGCACCAGAGTCACTTGATCGGGCGCATGAGCCTCACAAAGCGCCAGAAAGTCATCGCTGGGATAGCCCTCAATGTTGAACTCAGCTTTCGGAAACTCGTCATCCAGCAGCGCCCGCAGATCACCGAGATCGCTGAACCTGATGTGGCGCTGGTCGGGGCGCGGATGAACGGTCACCCCTCCTGCGCCGGCTTTCAGCGCGATACGCCCAAGGTTCACAACGCTGGGCCATGGCAGGTCCCGGCGGTTCCGCAGCAGCGCGATGGCGTTCAAATTGGCAGACAAAATAGCGGGCATGAGCGAGATCCAGATTATGGTTGTTCGCTAGCACGCGACGCCGCTTATCGCGAGCGCCAAGCCGCCGCAACTCAAGGCACCAGCCATCTCGCTCGTCCTGCCTTCACATCAAAGGCGGCCCGCTTGTGACCGATCCCTTCCACCGGTCGGTCGAGACGTATCCAATCCATGTGTTGCACGGCGATATCGATAACCCGAAAATGGCCCGAAATCGTCGCAGGGTCGGTGCCGTGGGTGTAACCGTTCCAAGTTGAAATCTCGGTGCCTGGAGCCGGCTCTACAGAATAATTGTGGTGTTGATGTACCGGGAGTGATGCCCACACTTCCACCGCTTCATCAGACGCTCGAATGGTCGCGGCCCCAGCAACACGCAACTGCTCCTGCGTACGTGCATTGTAAAACATCAGGCTACATTTCGGCTCGGCCAAAAGCTCTTCAATTTTGGCAGACCGAACATCTGTGTGGATCGCCAAGTGGCCCGTATCTCGCAACACTTCCCTGAGACCAACGGTCCGGGCCGTGGGCCAACCATCGGCGGTCATTGTGCAAAAGGCAGGATATCGCCACGCGTGCTTGGCATCGGCCTTGGCTCGTTCCAGCGTCGCCCAGATGCCAGCCAGAACAGCGACGAGATTTGGGTCACCATCACTCATCGAACGATCGTTATCCGCTCCGCAGCGCGGGTGATGGCGGTGTAGAGCCAGCGCTCGCGGCTGTCCTTGAAGGCGTAACTCTCATCAAACAAGAACACGTCATCCCACTGCGAACCTTGGCTCTTGTGAACTGTGAGTGCATAGCCAAAGTCAAAATCATCATATCGGCGCTTGGATTGCCAGGGTATGTCAGCGGAATTGCCTTCGAAAGCCTCCTTGAGAACCTTAATTTTCGCACTCCCCTGCCCGCCATCATCTTCAGGCTGCACCAGCATATGAAGCGCCGGGCCGGACCGGGCGGAGGCCGTTTTCACGTTCCACAGCGAGCCGTTGAGCAAGCCTTTTGCAGCATCGTTTCGCAGACAAACCAAACGGTCGCCGGATTGCGGCAGCCGCCCATCAAAACCCTTGAGTTCCCTCAAGCGCGCATTGTAGCGCTGGCGGGTGCGGTTGGTGCCCACCAATACCTGATCGGCATCCAAAATGGCATCTCGATCGATGGCATCTCGTGAAATGACCGCGCTCTCACCATACGATCCATGACTCAGCTGCCCGCCTTCCCGAACGCGCATGGCAAGATCAATAATTGGATTGTCCCGCGCCTGCCGGTGCACCTCGGTGAGCATGAAGTCCGGTTCAGCTTCGGTGAAAAAGCCACCTCCACTGACCGGCGGCAACTGTCCAGGGTCGCCAAGCACCAGCACCGGCACGCCAAAACTAAGCAGATCGCGACCAAGATCCTCATCGACCATAGAACACTCATCAATGATGATCAGTTCGGCCTTGGAAATATTGGACTGCCGGTTGAGGGAAAAGGCTGGCGAGAACTTGCCATCCTCATCTTCTTCACCCTCACCACGGGGACGGTAAATCAGCGAATGAATAGTGCGGGCGTTGGCTGCCCCCTTATTGCGCAGCACCTGGGCCGCCTTACCGGTGAAGGCACCGAACTGAACGTCGCCATCTACATCCTCGGCGATATGCCGCGCCAAAGTAGTTTTGCCGGTACCGGCAAATCCGAACAATCGAAAGATAGGTTGGCGAGAGCCAACAGGCAGAGCCAACCACTCCGCCACCGCTCGCAGCGCATCATCCTGTTGGGGAGAAAATGCCATATAGACCCCGAACCCTCAGTATCGGGTCCACCCCGAATCCTGGGAAGAGGCTTAACCCTCCATGCCGTCGATGCAAATGTTTGAAGAAACAAATGGAGTCTTAGCCCGGGGTTGGATCAGGGCGAAAGCGAGGGTTGGAGGAGTAGCTTTCGCCACTCCTCCGTCGCCGTCTGTGGCTGGGGTGCAGGATTCCCAACCATTTGCAATGCAGCGTTACCGCAGCACTGCGCCCCCGGCGAACCGATGGACCACCCTCCGCACAGAAGGAGGAGCGGAATGAACAGCCCGATCAGAGACGGAAAGAAGATGCCTTCTTTCCGTCAGATTGATGATGAGTGCCCCCAAAGCATCACCAACCCGCCGAACATCGCCCCCGCGTCCGGCTAACCGATTGATTGCACGACCGACCATCACGACCGACCATGCTGCCTTCAACGCAGCAGGCCTCGTCGTTGAGCAAGGGGTACAGTTTTGCTTTACGCGCGGAAAGTTAAGTGGGGTAACTCGGGGGTATCAGACTGCAAACAACCTCGTAGTTAGCTCCCCAGAACGCCGTTACACATCCCGTATTGCAATCAAAATTCACAGCGACAGACGACCGCATGACGACAAGGCGTGCAAATCAAATGTGAATTAGAACAAACATTTACGAGACCGCGAG
>JBCBZX010000264.1:0-4253 GCA_039815105.1 Pseudomonadota bacterium | reverse complement strand
GTATCATAAGAGCCTTCCAAGCTTAAGGTGCGGGTTCGATTCCCGCTACCCGCTCCAACGCCCTGCCTCGACTTCCCAGCCGATCAATACGCCCCTATGTTCCCAGTGTTAAATGGGTGGGGAATTGGTTTGTCCAAGTTTGAGAATTTTCGGTTCGAGGCCAGCGATACAATTCTGGCGCAGGAAGCATTCGCTGAGTTAACATCCATATACGGTCAGGCCCAGACCAGCGAAGCCGATATTGTGGTGGCGTTGGGCGGCGACGGCTTTATGCTGCAAACCATTCACGACACATTTGACAGTCAGTTGCCCATATTCGGCATGAATAAGGGCACCGTTGGCTTTTTGATGAACAATTACAGCCCTGAGGGGCTGCCCGAACGGCTCAATAACGCCATCCACACCGACATTGCCCCTCTTCGCATGGTCGCAACAGATGAAGCTGGGCAGACGCACACGGCGCTCGCGATAAACGAAGTGTCGCTGCTTCGCCAAAGCTATCAAGCTGCGCGATTGGACATATCCGTCGATGGTCACAAGCGCATGGAGGGCCTTGTGTGCGACGGGGTGCTGGTGGCCACCGCCGCCGGTTCCACAGCCTACAATTACTCGGCCCATGGCCCAATCCTGCCCATTGATGCTCAATTGCTGGCTCTCACCCCCGTGAGCCCCTTCAGGCCACGGCGCTGGCGCGGCGCGCTTTTGCCCCAGCGGGTGTCCATCACCATTGATGTTATGGAGGCGCACAAGCGCCCGGTGAACGCTGTGGCAGACCATTTTGAGGTGAAATCTGTCGTTAAGGTCGAGGTCGCTCGCTGCAGGGAACTTGGCGCGCGGCTGATGTTTGACCAAAACCACAGCTGGAACGAACGAATTCTTGCTGAACAGTTCTCCTACTGATCGTGTTTTCGGTAAGCATTTTCTAAGGGTCCCCGTTTAACGTCCCGCCACTTGAAGTGGAGCGATTGTGAAGACCCTAGATCTCTCAGACCTGTCTTTTCTGGTCGTCGATGACAGCGTTTACATGCGTAAGCTCATGCGCACCTTGCTGGCTGGTTTTGGTGTCCGGTCCGTGGCCGAAGCAGATAGTGCCGACGCGGCAATCGAATCCATACGGGCCAGCCTTCCAGACATCGTATTATGCGATTGGGAGATGCCCAAACGCTCGGGCATTTCTCTTTTGGATGAAATTCGTGGCTCTCGTCAGAAAGAGCTTCGGTTCATGCCGGTGATAATTGTCTCTGGCTATTCTGAACAAAGCAGGGTGCAAACCGCGCGGGACCATGGTGCAAATCACTATTTGGTAAAGCCTGTTTCGGCCGCCAGCCTTTACAGCCGCATCGCTCGCACCGTGCTAGTCGAAGCAGACTTTGTGGAGGCTGGCGCCTTCTTTGGTCCCGACCGCAGGTTCCGCAACGAAGACGAGTATGACGGCGAAGAACGCCGTGGGCGTTAGCAGGCATTGGAGTTGAACCATGACAGATAGACCGCCCACCGTGCGCATTCACAGGAACCCCAGTAGCCTGAAAGACCGCGTCCGGGTTATCGACGTTCCAGAAGAGCGCACCGCAGTCTACCGCGCAGAAAAAGCCTTGGCTGAAGCTTCCGCCGAGTTCGTCAAATGGCAGGCTGACATGGTGCAGATTTTGGCCCAAGAAGCGAAGCGAATTGAACGCGGTGAACACGCGCCCATGTCCGACACACCTTTGTTTCGAGCTGCCTTCAACATTCAGGGTCAAGCCGACTCGATCGGATTTGGAAGTGTGGGGCACGTTGCAAAGTTGCTGTGTGACTATTTGGACGGCCAAACAGAGCTCACGGCAAACGGCCTTTCAATCGTCCACCAATGCGTAGAGACGATCGGCGCGATGAATCGAGAAGATGTGCGCACACTTGAGCATCCGGTGGCCGGACCACTGGTGGAAGCGCTCAAGATCTTCATCGAAAAAAAGCAGGTCGCCTGACCCGCAACAGTTTCAGGCCGCGTTGGCGATTTGCACTTGGTCGGCCTGACCGCGCAGCCCGTTCTGACCAGCTGAAACATCTGCCTTCGCCACTGCCTGAGCGAAGTTTCGGGCAGAATCACGGGCTGCGTCAGCAGCCAGGCGCCGCAATAGCCGCATGGACGAGTTGATGGACGCACCCTCTGGCGCACCTCCGCAGCGGGCTAGGATTTCCTCCATAATGCGGCGTGGCAATTGCCTCACTTCCGTAATGTGAGGAGACGTGTGCCACTGACAGGTTACCGACAGTGCGGCAGCGAAGACATCAAAGGCTTCATTGGGCAGCGACGACTTGGTATAGGCCGCCGAGAATGCGGAGAGATTGCCACTTCGAACAATCGAGCGCATCCGTCTTTGGTCAACTCCCACAAGGCGCGCCATGGTCCGCTCAAACAGGTCAATATTGCCGGAGCACAGGGACCGGAGCATGAACGCTGCGGTCAGACGTTGCTCCTGCATCAAATGGTCGATCAGAGAATCAAGCTCATCCTCCTGAGCCCAACTCACCAGGGTTGTTGTGCCCTTTTCAACGGCCTCGGATGTAATGCGTGAAACCGCATCGGAGCCAAGCCAGCCCCGCTCAAGAACAAGAGCGCCCAATTGTTCGGCGTGATGATGCAGCAGCACTTCACGGGCCTCAGTGGGTAGTGTTTTGATGTCAAGCAGCATGGTTCGAATGGCTGCAACGCGGCCAAGGCGACGGGACAAGGCAAGCAAACCCTTGGCAGTGTAGGTGACACCTGGGTTTTCCAGCAATGTCACGATCGCACGCTCGCCGGCGGCGGCGCACAGCGCGTCGCAAAGTTCGGTGGAAATTGTGCGGCGGGACGCAATAGCCCGTTCAATCAATGGCTCGCCACGACCCAACCAGTCGATGGCCTCAATGTCCAAAATGAGGGGCGACTGCGCCAGCACCAACGCGGCAATGTCTGCACGATCCTCCGCAAGGGCGACAATGATGTGATGTGGCGCATTGGGTGCCGGACCCACAGCGCGCGCGAGGCCCAGCCGCACATCGGGGCTGGGATCATCCAGCAGGAGTGTCAGGGCTGCATCTGCAATTTCGCGGTCTTCCGGCGTTAGCTCAGACTCCAGGTAGGCCCTCGCCAAGGCGTTGGCAGCATCCGCTCGCTGATCCGCGGGGGCTGCTTCAATCCATGTTAAGAACCGACGAATGATCATGACCGAACTACCTGTAAAGACGCGACACGCAACACCAATATGAACGGACAATGCTTAAGGCGCGGTTTACCATAATTGCAGATTGCGCTTCCTCCGCGTTCAACCGATCTGCCTCGACAAAATCTCAAATTGGCCCCAAAACCGTGGTCAGGCATCCCAAGTTGAGCCAAGGGTGAAATGTGGGCGTGAGAGGGGTTTGAAATGGCAAATATCCTGACGATTTTCCTGGCGGGCATTTTGCTCAGCCTCGGTGTTGTCGCCAGCAACGCCCAAGATGACCCCATACTTCTACCGGACGCGCAGCCCGGAGACGTTGACCTACTCACACCGTTTGCGCCGAGCATTCTTGAAGAAGCTCCCCTGAACGCAGCTCCGGGCGTCCCGTTCACGGTTGATGCGCGCCTGTCAGCCCAGGCTGAGCCCATCACTTCCGGCCTGATTTGGCGTGTCTTCGATCCAACACCCAATGGCGACGGCACGATGCAGCTCATTGCCACAGCGGAAGGCGGCACCGCCAATCTGCAGCTTCCCCCCGGAGACTACCTCATTCACGCATCGTTTGGGCGCGCCGGCATTGCACGGCGCGTCAGCGTCACGGCAGATGGTGGGGCGGAGAGTTTCGTCCTCAACGCCGGTGGCCTGCAACTGGATGCCAGCCTAGGCGGCGCCCGCTTAGACAGTGACGAGCTGCAATTCGAGATCTATTCAAGTGCGGTGGATGAGAGGGGCGAGCGCAGCCTGATCACAGACAATGTGAAACCGGGCCAGCTGGTGAGGTTGAACTCCGGCACCTACCACATCGTTTCCTTCTTTGGTTCGATAAACGCCAAAGTTCGAGCGGACCTGCGCGTTGAGGCTGGTAAAGTCACCAAAGCGGTGATGGAGCAGCGGGGCGGTCGCGTAGATTTAAAATTGGTGCTTCAACAGGGAGGAGAGCCAATTGCGAACACCAAATGGTCGATACAAACGGAAAGTGGCGAAGAGGTGTATTCCTCCAGCCAAGTGCAACCTGAGTTAATATTGGCAGCGGGCAACTACATTGCCATCGCTCAGAACGCTTCTGCGGTG
>JBCBZX010000420.1:0-2205 GCA_039815105.1 Pseudomonadota bacterium | reverse complement strand
TCCCGCTGATCATCTGCATCACCGAGGGCATTCCCGTGATGGATATGGTGAAGGTGAAGGCCAAACTTGACGCTTCCAACTCCCGTCTTGTCGGTCCGAACTGCCCAGGCATTCTGACGCCAGACGAATGCAAGATCGGCATCATGCCCGGCTCCATCTTCAAGAAGGGTTCGGTGGGCGTCGTCTCCCGCTCCGGCACACTGACCTATGAAGCCGTGTTCCAGACATCCAATGCTGGCCTTGGCCAAACCACAGCCGTCGGCATTGGCGGCGACCCGGTGAAAGGCACCGAATTCATCGATGTCCTCGACATGTTCCTTGACGATGACGAGACCGAAAGCATCATCATGATCGGCGAAATCGGCGGCTCGGCGGAAGAAGACGCCAGCGCGTGGCTCACCGAACAGGCCTCCAAGGGCCGCAAAAAACCCATGGCTGGCTTCATTGCGGGTGTTACAGCACCTCCGGGCCGCACCATGGGCCATGCAGGTGCCGTGGTGTCCGGCGGCAAGGGCGACGCCCCGTCCAAAATTGCCGCCATGGAAGCCGCGGGCATCAACGTATCCCCAAGCCCGGCCAAATTGGGTGAAACGCTACTGGAAGCGATCAAGGGCTAAACCACACCCACCGCCCGCTGACCAAAACAAAACGGAGCGCCACAATGGCACGCCAGGAACAGAACGAAATCTTCGCGCAGACGCAGTTCCTTGATGGGGCTAATGCTGTCTACATCGACCAGCTCTATGCCAAGTGGCAGGATGATCCTGCTTCCGTGTCCGACGACTGGCAGGCGTTTTTCGCACAGCTGGGCGACGCGCCGGCAGATGTGAAAAAGAACGCCAAGGGAGCCTCTTGGAAACGGGACAATTGGCCAATCGCCGCCAATGGCGAGATGACAGCCGTACTGGACGGCGATTGGGGCGATATTGATGTCAAAGCCCCGACCCAAGACCAAGCCAAAAGCAAGATCGCCAAAGTGGCAGCGGCAAAGGGCGAAACCCTGACATCGGCACAGCTGGAGGCGGCAGCGCGGGACTCCATCGGTGCCATCAACATGATCCGCTCCTATCGGATCCGCGGGCATTTGCACGCCAATCTCGATCCGTTGAACCTGGAGCCACCCAAAGAGGATTATGCGGAACTTGATCCGGCCATCTATGGCTTCGAGGAGAAAGACTATAGCCGCGAAGTGTTCATTGACGGCCTAATGGGCATTGAACGGGCACCCATAGGCCAGATCATAGACCGCTTGCGCCGCACATATTGCAGCACAATCGGCATGGAATACATGCACATCGCCGACCCGCAGGCCAAGCGCTGGTTGCAGCAGCGCATTGAGAGTTCAGAGCAGGACAGCGCCTTCACCGAAAACGGCAAGAAAGCGATCCTGCAGAAGCTGGTGGAGGCGGAAGGCTTCGAGCAGTTCCTGGACGTGCGCTACAAAGGCACCAAACGCTTTGGCCTCGACGGTGGTGAAAGCCTGATCCCTGCCCTCGAGCAGATCATCAAACGGGGCGGTTCCCTAGGCCTCAAAGACATCGTATTCGGCATGGCCCACCGGGGCCGCTTGAACGTGCTGAGCCAGGTCATGGCCAAGCCTCACCGCGCCATTTTCCACGAGTTCAAAGGCGGCTCCTTCGCCCCCGACGACGTGGAGGGCTCTGGCGATGTGAAATACCATCTGGGCGCATCGGCTGACCGCGAATTTGATGGCAACAATGTGCATCTGTCGCTCACGGCCAACCCGTCCCACCTGGAAATCGTAAACCCTGTGGTCCTGGGCAAAGCCCGCGCCAAGCAGGACAAGTTGGCAGGGGTGGACCGCAGCGAGATCGTTCCGCTTTCAGAACGGGTCCAGGTTTTGCCGCTGCTGCTCCATGGCGACGCAGCCTTCGCCGGCCAGGGCGTTGTGGCGGAAGGTTTCGGCCTGTCTGGCCTGCGCGGCCACCGCGTTGCGGGCTCCATCCATTTCGTCATCAACAACCAGATTGGCTTCACCACCAACCCCCGTTTCTCACGCTCGTCGCCCTATTGTTCCGACGTGGCGAAAATGGCATCAACAGTTAGTTGAGGGTACAGCTTCAACAGACTCTTTTTGAATTCATGCGAACATTTCTTGGCGGCTTCTTCATCCACAAAAAAGTCTCCGTAGTGTCCCTTTTTCTCGATCAGCTTTCTCGTAGACCTCGATGAGTTATTTAGCAC
>JBCBZX010000049.1:0-13374 GCA_039815105.1 Pseudomonadota bacterium | reverse complement strand
GTATGGCGGCTCCATCAACCAGTTTGGCCACTCCTTCAAAAGCTTTGGCTGGAACGTGAAATGGGGGGATACGGACGATCTTGATTCCATTAAGGCCGCCATCACCGACAAGACAAGGGCCATCTTCATTGAGAGCCTTGCGAACCCCGGCGGTGTCGTCACCAATATGGAAGCCATTGCCAAGATTGCCCAGGATGCTGGTGTTCCGCTCATGGTCGACAACACCATGGCGACACCATATCTGTGCCGCCCCATTGAGCACGGTGCGAACATTGTGCTGCATTCGCTGACCAAGTTCATCGGCGGCCATGGCAATTCCATGGGTGGCATACTCGTCGATGGCGGCAATTTCGATTGGGCTGCGTCGGGCAACTATCCGTTGCTCAGCGAGGGGCGGCCTGAATATGCCGACCTGAAAATCCACGAGACGTTTGGCGGCATGTCCTTTGCCATCGCCTGCCGGGTGCTCGGCCTGCGCGATCTTGGCCCGGCCATTTCGCCTTTCAATGCGTTTCAAATCCTCACCGGCTCCGAGACTTTGGCGCTGCGCATGGAGCGGCACTCCTCGAACGCGCTGAAGGTCGCTCAATTCCTCCAGAGCCACGATGCTGTGGAGTGGGTCAGCTATGCTGGTTTGCCCGGCGACAAATACAACGCTCTGGCGCAAAAATATCTGCCTAATGGGGCAGGGGCGGTTTTCACCTTTGGCGTGAAGGGCGGCTATGACGCTGGTGTTGGACTGGTGAAGAATCTCGAGCTGTTCTCACACCTTGCCAACATAGGTGACACGCGCAGCCTCGTGATTCACCCGGCCTCGACGACCCACCGTCAGTTGGCGGACGAGCAAAAGAAGAGCGCCGGCGCAGGCCCTGATGTTGTGCGTCTGTCCGTTGGTATTGAAGACCCTGCTGATCTGATTGCAGACCTCAAGCAGGCGCTGGAAGCCTAACGGACCAAGTGGAGCGCGGTCCGGCTGTAGCTTAAGTCAGGACCGCGTTCAAAACGACCGTCAGTAAAGTGGCCATCGCGGCCGTGAAGCCGGACGCAATGATCGCGAGATACCACTGGTTCTCTTTATTGATCTTTGAAGTCTCGGCAATCAACTTCGCGATCTCGGCGCGCATTTTTTGATCAGCCAAAGCCTGCTCTTGTGGTGTCATGCGTAAGTCCATCCTGCTGCCGAAACATAACGCGAACAAACGCAATTTTCAAGCCTGTCGATCGGGCTCAATCGCGTAGGTGGCGGATGCGTCCGCCACCACGACCTCTCGGGCGCTTTCATTGGCCAGTGTTACCCGCACCACAGCAAGTCTCTTGCCCAGCTTCATCAACTCAAATGTACCCAGCGTCGGTGCCAGGTCAGGCTTGCGCATAAAATTCACGTTGAGCGATGTCGTCACCGTGAGCGCTTTGGGGCCGGTGTGGGCATTGATCAGCGCATAGGCCCCAATGTCGGCAAACGCGAACATGGTGGGGCCTGATAAGGTGCCGCCGGGCCGCCGGTTGTGGGGGCGTGGGTTGAAGCGGAACAAGCCACGGCCTGCTACCAGCTCCAGCACTTCAAACTGGTCGCCGAGCCAAGTGTCTTCAAACACCTCCTCAAGAAAATTGATGAGGGTCATTGCGTTCATTTTCAAAGCCGGAAACGTCATCAGATTATCCAATCTCACCGCTGATGCGCTGATATTTCAAGCGCGCGAGACGCAGGTCAAACTCTGCATCCCTCAAGTCTGATCGTGCGTCAATTAAGTCGCTTTCAAGCACCGACCGCGCCTCGGGGGTGAGGTCAGAAATAAAAGCCCTATCGGTGATTGCATCAACTCGGTTGCGTGCGCTTTCAAGGGCATTGCGCGCGTCGTGAAGGTTCCGCGCGACATTATAGGTCCGCAAGAAATCTGGCTCCAACTCCGCCGGGCAGGAATTGCGGTAACGGCCACCTGCTCGCCCCAGGGACAGACCATTGGCAGGGGTGCAAAAGCTGCGAATGCCGACGGAGCGCGCCGCCAAATAGGCCGGTTGGTCCACCGCGATGCCGGCTTTGGCGCACGCCTTGGCGTGCCGCTCAATGCGCGCCGCCGGATATCCTGCCTGCCCATCGCGTTGACCAAGGTCTGACCAATCGACCACGGCACACTCTTCTTTTGAGATTGTTTGGCAGGCGGCCAATAACCCAAGGCAGCACAGAGTCGCTGCCATAGTAAGCCCATATCTGGCCTGTTGGTCCATGCGTGCTTTGCCCCAACCCTGTCTCAACGCTCATTTATCAAAGGGCGCTATTTCGCAAAAGTAGAATTGTAGGTCGTATTCAACCGCAAAAATCGGCGCCGGGCGCGAAATTGCGCGCTTTGCCGCTTTGCAATCTGCCCATCAGCAGGCAAAGACTAATGCATCCCGTCAAACAACATTTTCAGCGCCGCCATGCAGAACGCTCAAGTCGACTTTCACAAGACCCGCCGTCTCCCCCCTTACGTTTTTGAGCCTGTCAACAAGCTCAAGGCTGCAGCGCGAGCGGCAGGGCGCGATATCATAGATTTGGGAATGGGCAACCCGGATCTGCCGACGCCGCAGCTCATCGTCGACAAGATGTGCGAGACGATACAAGACCCTCGGACCCACCGCTATTCCACGTCCAAGGGCATTACTGGCCTGCGCCGTGCACAAGCCGCCTATTATGAGCGCCGTTTTGGCGTCAAGCTCAATCCCGAGACGCAGATCGTTGCCACATTGGGGTCAAAAGAGGGCTTTGCCAACATGGCACAGGCCATCACTGCGCCTGGTGATGTGGTGCTGGTGCCGAACCCAACCTATCCCATCCATTCGTTCGGATTCATCATGTCTGGCGGCGTTGTGCGCTCCATACCGGCTGAGCCGGGCGATGCTTTTTTCGAGGCGCTTGATCGTTCCGTCAGGCACTCGATACCCAAGCCGCTGGCACTCATTCTGAACTATCCGTCCAACCCCACCGCTTATACGGCCGACATTCATTTCTATCGTGAAGTCGTCAAGTTCGCCAAGCAACATGATCTGATCGTGCTGTCCGACCTAGCTTACTCGGAAATCTATTTCGATGATGCGCCGCCGCCATCTGTTCTTGAGGTTGAGGGCGCGATGGACATTGCTGTGGAGTTCACATCCCTGTCGAAAACTTACTCAATGCCGGGTTGGCGCATGGGATTTGCCGTGGGCAATGAGCGCCTCATCAGCGCGCTGACACGGGTGAAATCCTATCTCGATTACGGTGCTTTCACGCCCATTCAGGTGGCCGCAACTGCGGCTCTGAAGGCGGATGATTCCATCATTGATGAAGCGCGGCAGATATATAAGGCCCGCCGGGACGTCATGGTGGACAGCTTCACGAAGGCTGGCTTCAACGTGCCGGTTCCCGCGGCCACCATGTTTGCCTGGGCTGAAATACCCCAGGCCTACGCGCATATGGGTAGCCTCGAGTTTGCGAAGATGCTGGTGGAGCATGCGGACGTGGCCGTGGCCCCCGGTGTTGGTTTTGGCGAGTATGGCGACAACCATGTGCGTTTGGCATTTGTTGAGAATGAGCAACGCGTTCGCCAAGCCGCGCGCAACATCCGCCGTTTCCTTCAAGCAACACCAAACGCCGCCTGAATTAGAAGTACGGCATTTCAATGGTTTGAACCGTGAGTGGACGCCCGCTGCGCCTTGCGCCGCCCATGGAAAGGCTTCACAAGGTTCGCAAATCGGTCTGGTCTTGTACTGGCTGACAAACCAAATTTCTGTCGCGGACTTCAAACATGGCTTCTTCTACGCTTCCCCCATTGCGCCTTGGCATTGCCGGGTTGGGCACGGTCGGCGCGGAGCTTGTTGGGATGTTGCAAAGCAAAGCTGATTTTCTCGCTCAACGGACGGGGCGTTCTATCGAAATTGGTGCCGTGTGCGCCCGCGATCGCAACAAGGATCGCGGCGTGGATCTGTCCGGTGTGCAGTGGTTTTCAAACCCCACTGAGATGGCGCAGTCAGCCGATATCCATGTCTTTGTCGAACTGATCGGCGGTGCAGATGGCGATGCAAAGGCAAGCGTAGAAGCAGCTTTGGCCCGTGGCTTGAACGTTATCACCGCCAATAAGGCTCTGTTGGCCGACCATGGCTTGGCGCTGGCGCGTTTGGCGGATGAACACGGGACCACCATCCTGTTCGAAGCGGCTGTGGCTGGCGGCATCCCGATCATTAAGGCGCTGCGCGAACAGCTCGCCGCCAACGATGTGACGCGGGTCTATGGTATTCTGAACGGCACCTGCAATTACATTCTCACACGCATGGAGAAGGAAGGCATCTCGTTTGATGATTGTCTGGCCGATGCCCAGGCGCTGGGATATGCCGAGGCCGATCCGACCTTCGACATTGAGGGTTATGATGCTGCCCACAAGCTCGCATTATTGACCTCTATTGCCTTCGGCACGGAACCTGCGTCCTCCGACATAGAGATTGACGGCATTACCCGCGTCACCACCGTGGATATGAATGCCGCCGCCGAACTTGGCTACCGCATTCGGCTGCTTGGTTTTGCCATGCGCTCGGAGGGCGGTGTCATTCAGCGTGTGCACCCCACCATGGTGCCGGTCAGCTCTGCCATTGCGTCGATAGATGGCGTCACGAACGCTGTTGCGGTTGAGGGCGACTACGTAGGGGCAACTGTGTTGCAGGGCCCGGGCGCTGGGGGCAAAGCCACAGCGTCTGCGGTGGCAGGAGATATTGTGGACCTGGCACGCGGGACTGTTATCCCAACCTTCGGTGTGCCGGCATCGGCTCTATCGCCCTTTACAAAGGCCGAACCACGGCCGGACGCGCGCTTTTATCTGCGCTTGCACGTCACTGACAAGGCGGGCGTTTTTGCAGCTATCGCCGGGCATATGGCCGACAATTCCATTTCGCTTGAGAGCATCGTGCAGCGCCAACGCAGTGATGAGCCAGACGACGCGAAGATGATCATCCTCATCACTCATGGCACCACCCGCGCTGCAATAGACAAAGCCATGAGCGCCGTGGCCGATGACGGCTATCTCGTCAGCGATCCGCAGATGATCCGAATTGAACATTTCTGACACGCCCCTCCACGCAATTCCCTTCTCCACAGAAACGGACAGACCCATGGCAAATCAACCGGCTGACGCTTCCTTCACCGACACGCTGGACCGCATCCTTACGCTCGAGATTGTCCGTGTGACCGAACGAGCGGCGGTGGCCGCAGCGAAGATGCGCGGCAGAGGCGATGAGAAACAGGCAGACCAGGCCGCGGTTGATGCGATGCGGGCCGAGCTGAATGCGCTGCCCATTGAGGGCATTGTGGTGATTGGCGAGGGCGAGCGTGACGAAGCCCCAATGCTGTACATTGGTGAGGAAGTGGGCCTCGGTCATGGCGCAAAAGTGGATATCGCCCTCGATCCGCTGGAGGGCACGACTTTGTGCGCGAAGGATCAGCCTAATTCGCTGGCGGTTCTCGCATTGGCGGAGCGCGGCAGCCTGCTGAACGCGCCAGATGTGTACATGGATAAGATTGCGATTGGCCCAGGCTACGAAGACGGCCTAGTGGACATTGATCGCAGTGCGACCGAGAACATTGAAGCGCTGGCCAAAGCCAAAGGCGTGGAACCGGAGCATATCACCGCTTGCATCATGGATCGCCCGCGCCACGCGGCCCTCATCGAGGAGGTGAAGGCCACCGGTGCCGCCATCCGTCTGATAGGCGATGGCGATGTGCAGGGCATCATCCATGTCACCGATCCCCAGGAAACCGGCATCGACATCTATCTAGGCATTGGTGGCGCGCCCGAAGGTGTGCTCGCCGCCGCAGCCTTGCGCTGCACCGGCGGCCAGATGCAGGGCCGCCTGCAGCTCAACAGCCCAGACAAGGTTGAGCGCGCAAAGCGCATGGGAATTGATGATCCCGACCGCAAGTACGAGTTGACGGATTTGGCCAAGGGCGACGTGCTGTTCGCAGCCACCGGCGTGACTGACGGAACCATGTTGTCGGGCGTCAAGTTTGCGCCCGGTATGATCCAGACCCACACCATCGTCATGCGTGCAGCCACAGGCACCGTGCGTGAGGTGAACACCAAGCACACCACGTTCGACAAGTTCAAATATGCCGGGCTCTAGGCTGGCTTGCCGGCCCTAGGCTGAGCGGAGGACGACCCAGCCGATGGACAGGGCGAGGGGGATGCAGATGACAGTGTTCGCTATTACCACTGGGTTGCCCAAACCCACGGTGAATATGGTCGCCAGCTTGTAGATCAGCTGAATTGCAAACAGGCTGGCGCTGAAAACCAACCAGCGCTGGCTCGACCCTGCCACGGCCAATACGGCAAGCGCAGCGGTGCTGCCAAGCAATATGGCGCCATAGATGCTTGCCAAGATGCGCCTTGCCGGGCCGTCCGCTCCGTAGGCTTCCACCATGCCAGGCGCGTCGGTTACGAATTGGCTGAGAACCGCCAACAGGACGGCAATATTTATCAAATGAGTTGTAGCGATCAGGATCATGCTCGCACTACGCATGCAACTCACCGCCGGATCGTCGTCGGTCGGCTAAGGGTCGCTGTACCAAATTGTCTAAGAGGCGTTCCGCTCAATTGTCCAAGGGGGCGTTCCGCCCTTGCGCCAGCGGCGTGCATCTGACAATCGCAGAGCATGCCTTCGTCCCAATCAAATGACCGAGCTTTTTTAGGAGTCGAGCGTTCCTTGTCGGGTCAGCGTTGGGTCTCACGGCTCAATCCGGCACAGGTGGCGCGGGCCCAGGCCATTGCCCAGGATCATGACAATATTTCCGATGTCGTGTCCCGCATATTGGCGGCGCGGGATGTGATGAGCGAAGATGCAAACGTCTATTTGCAACCCAGTATTCGCGATCTGCTGCCCGACCCCTCCAGCCTCACCGATATGGATGCCGCCTGCATGCGTTTGGCCCAGGCCATCGCGGACGGCGAAAGCGTGGCCATTTTCGGCGATTATGATGTGGATGGTGCCACGTCCTCGGCGCTGATGTACCGCTTTCTCAGCGCTTTTGGCTTGCAGCCAGAAATCTATATTCCCGATCGAATATTTGAGGGTTACGGACCCAATTCCGACGCCATCCGCGAGCTCCATGGCAAAGGGCACACGCTGCTGGTTACTGTGGACTGCGGTTCCACCAGCATAGAAGCGCTGGCCGAAGCTGACCGGTTTTCTATGGATATCTTGATCTTTGATCACCACCAATTGGGCATCGATCTGCCGCCGGCGACAGCCCATGTGAACCCCAACCGGCAGGACGATTTGTCCGGGCAGGGGCATTTGTGCGCGGCAGGTGTTGTGTTTCTGGCGCTAGTGGGTACGGCACGAGAGCTGCGCAAACGCAACATTGCCGGCGCGCCCGATTTGATGGCCATGCTGGACCTGGTGGCCCTGGGCACCGTTTGCGATGTGGTCCCTCTGCGCGGCGTGAACCGTGCTTTTGTACGCCGTGGTTTGGAGATCATGCGCCAACAGGCGAATGCAGGCCTCACAGCACTGGGGCGGGTGGCCCGGCTTGATGGTCCGCCATCCCCCTATCATCTGGGTTTCCTGCTTGGCCCCCGCATCAATGCTGGCGGGCGCATTGGAGATGCTGCGTTGGGGGCAAGGCTTTTAACCTTGGTCGATGCCACTGAGGCTGATGAGATAGCAGAGCAATTGGAAGCGCTGAACCGCGAGCGCCAGGCCATCGAAGCGCAAATGCTGGAAGAGGCGATGGCGGAAGCGCAGGCCGAGATGGACGGCGCTGCGCCTCCAAGCCTGCTGCTGACCCATAGCGATGATTGGCATCCGGGTATTGTTGGCCTGCTGGCCTCCCGCCTCAAAGACCGCTTTCGCCGCCCGTCTATTGCCATCGCGTTTGACCGCAACGGCAAGGGCTCGGGCTCCTGCAGGTCGCTGGCCGGTGTGGACATTGGTGCGGCTGTTCGCAAGGCGGTCGCGCAGGGATTGCTGGCCAAGGGTGGGGGGCATGCGATGGCCGCCGGACTAACGGTCCAAAAAGAGCGCCTGGGGGATCTGCGCGCCTTTCTGGAGGCGGAGCTATCGGGCCCAGTCACCGGCGCAATTGCGACCAACGAATTGAAGATTGACGGCGCGCTAACGGCCAGCTCCATCAAAACCGCCTTGATTGACGAAATTGAAAGCGTCGGCCCATTTGGTGCTGGATCTCCGCAACCGATCTTCGGCCTGCCAAGCCACCGGCCCATCTATGCCAAAGTTGTGGGCCAGAACCATGTGTCAGTCACCTTGTCATCAGGCGATGGTGGTTCTGTGCGTGCGATTGCATTTCGGGCCCTCAGTACGCCGTTGGGCGATGCGCTTTTGGCGGGGGATGGCCCGCTGCACATTGCAGGCTCAGCATCCATAAACCACTATCAGGGACGACAGACACCGCAGCTGCGCATCACAGATGCGGCCCGGCCCGATACCACAATTTAGGCGCTTCCCCATGACCGACCGCAAGGTACCCAGTTTCAAGTTCGCATTACGCGGCGCGGTGGCTGATACACCGGCGCCTGATAGTTTGCGCACGTGGGATGATGCTTTGGTTTTGGTCGCCCATGACGGCGAACTCGTCGCGGTGCTGGACGCTGACGAGGATCTGGCCATCGAGATTATCCGTACGCGCGGCGATGACATCAGGCGGCTTGGAGCCCACGAGGTTTTGTTACCCGGCTTGGTGGATCTGCATATTCACGCGCCTCAATGGCCTCAAATGGGCCAAGCATTGCAGGTGCCGCTGGAAGATTGGCTTCAGCAGCACACATTTCCCCTTGAAGCCCGCTATGACGATGTCGAGTTCGCGCGCCGATCCTACCGAGATCTGGTGCAGACCTTGCTTGCGAACGGTACGACCACCGGCCTGTATTTTGGCACCATTCACAATGAAGCGACGCTGCTTTTGGCACAAATATGTCTGGAGCAGGGGCAGCGGGCCCTGGTGGGGCGGCTGGCGATGGACAATCCCGATGAGTGTCCGGATTTTTACCGTGATCCCTCAACACTTGCGGCGCTGGATGGAACCCGCGCCTTCATAGAAGATGTGCGCGCCTTGCCGGGCAATGAGCAGGCGACCGTGAAGCCGGTTGTTACGCCTCGTTTCATCCCATCATGCACGGATAAATGCCTTGAAGGCCTGGGCGAAATAGCGGCCGAGACAAAGACCCATGTGCAAACCCATGTGTCAGAAAGTGATTGGGAGCACAATTATGTGCTGGAGCGCCATGGCAAGTCTGACACGCAATCGCTGAGCGATTTTGGCCTTGTGACACGACACTCCGTATTGGCCCATGGGCCTATGTTATCCGCAGATGATATGGACCAACTGGTCGCGCAAGGCGCTGCGGTGGCCCATTGTCCGCTGTCGAATATCTACTTTTCAAATGCGGTCTTCCCACTGCGGGCAGCCCTGGCAAAGGGCCTGCACGTCGGTTTGGGTACAGATATATCCGGCGGGCCGAGCCCATCTTTGCTTGAGAACGCCCGCCATGCGGTGCACTCGTCCCGCATGCTGGAAGAGGGCGTTGACCCGTCTCTTCATGGCGACGTGCGCGGCACGCCCGATAGCCGCATCGACTTTGTAACTGCGCTTTACCTTGCGACCAGAGGTGGTGGCATCGCGTTGGATCTTCCCATTGGCAGTTTTGATCCCGGCCATCGGTTTGATGCGATTGTCGTTGATATCTCCGCTCCCGGCTCCAACATAGCGCAGGTGCTTGAGGATCTGCCGCTGAAGGATCGCGTGCAACAGATCGTCTTCAATGCCGGCCGACAAAACATCGCAGAGGTTTGGGTCGACGGACAAGTTGTGGCTGGTTCGAACCACAATTAGACAGGCTTTACGATCTGCCTTATCGAGACCGAGTGATGGTACGCTTATTACAGACTTTTCTTCTTGCGCTGGCTCTGCTGATTTGCGGCCCGAACCATTTCAGCACCATCCAACCTGCAGTCGCACAGGCTCTCTCCTCGACAGATGAAGCCGAAAATAGCGAGACACTGGGCTTCGAGCTTCGCGCCGAAAGCCTCAAGAATGCATTTGCTGCGGCTGGTGAAGATGATGCACGCCTTGCTGAATTGAGGGGCGATGCGGACACCTTAGTCGTTGAAGCGCGGGAGTTGCTGGCCACCGTCGAAACAAGGCTCAACACGGCAACCGAATCCTTGTCGAGCCTGGGTGATGCCCCGGCTGGTGATGCCACCGAGGATGCATCTGTCGCCCGCCAGCGCGAGGATCTGGAATCGCAAGTTCAGCGATTGCAAGCCCGAACGGTGGCGCTGAACAGTGCCATCAACACGGCCGTGGAAGTGCGAAGTGAGATTGCCGAACTTCGCCGGGACGCCTTTACCCGCCGTGTCCTCGACAAGACAGCCATTGACGGAACGCTGTTTAGAGAAGGCTCTAAGGCCTATGGCGAGCACTTCACCGAGATCCGCCTTCTGATCAAAAACTGGATTGTGCTCAATATTCGCACTGAGATAGCAGCCTTTTTAGGTGCCATCGCTTTCGGCTTCGCGATGGCGTTGCTGGTCTGGGTCACCCTGCGGCGCACGATAGCGGTGGGTTTGGCCCGGAAGAGACTGGAGACCGAGCCCAAACTGTTCACCAAACTCAACATCGCGTTTTGGCGGGCTATCTCCAAGTCTCTGCTGGTGGGTGTGTGTTTGGCTGCTATGTACGCCATGATGCAATGGGCCGGCTTGATGGGCCCCAAGGTCGCAGGCCTGCTGAGACTTGGGGGTGTTTGCATCACCGGGCTCGCCTTTATCTGGTATTTGTCATCCGCCGTTCTGGTTCCCCGCCGGCCATTGTGGCGACTTGTGAGGCTAACGGATCAGGGTGCGGAGCGTCTTCGCATCCTCATCGTCGCGTCGGCCTTTGCCTATGCGGTTGTCTATGCAGGAACCGGCGTCGCGCAAATATTGGATGCATCGGTTGAGTTTAGCTTGTTGACCGGGCTGGTTGCCGCCATTGCGCAGGGTGCGATCATCTTGCTTATGGCGTTCCTGCGCCCCGTTGCCGAAGCCGAGGATGTTGCTCAGAACAAGCTGATGGCTGCGCCTGAAGACGGTGCAGCGTCTGACCGGCCTGATCCAGAACCTGCACACTTAACGCCGGCTCATAAGCGACCGGGGCGAGCATGGCCATTTTCACTGCGCTTCACGCTCTACGCGCTGGCATTGGCAATATTTGGCTCCGCATTGCTGGGCTATATCGGGCTGGCATCTTTCATCTCCCGCCAATTCGTCGTCACAGGTGCAATCCTGACGACCATGTATCTGGGCTACATCGCCAGCAGGGAAGTTGGTCGTGAAGGCATATTTTCGCAAACACGGATCGGGCAGCGTACGCGCGATGCGATGAACCTCGATCAGCGGGGTGTGGAGCAGGTAGGTCTGACGCTCGGCATCATCGGTTTCATTGCCGTTCTCGGCATCGGCTTGCCGCTTATCGCTTTGCAGTGGGGCGCTCAGATTACTGATATTGCCAGCACCGCGCGGCGCGTGTTCACGGGCTTTGAAGTCGGCTCCGTGCGCATTTCTCTTTCGGGAATTCTGTTTGGCCTGCTTGTCTTCATTGCCGTATATTTTGTGGTCCGCTTGTTCCAACGCTGGCTGGATGCCGGCGTTTTGGCCCGCAGCCGTGTGGATTCAGGTGTGCGCGACTCCATCCGCAAAGGGGTCGGATATGCCGGCATCGCTCTTGCCGCGCTCATCGGTATCACCTCAGCGGGCATCAACCTATCCAGTCTTGCCATTGTTGCCGGCGCGCTGTCGCTGGGCATTGGCTTTGGTCTGCAAAATATCGTGCAGAACTTCGTGTCCGGCCTGATCCTCTTGGTGGAGCGACCCATCAAGGTGGGGGACATCGTAACCGTGGGCGGTTATGATGGCGTGGTGAGCCAAATTTCAGTGCGCGCGACGCGCCTGGACTTGTTTGACCAGAAGACGGTGACCATCCCCAATTCGGAGTTCATCAACGGCACGGTCAACAACTGGACCCACAGAAATCGCAATGCCCGCAACGACATTACCATCGGCGTGGCCTATGGCTCCGACACGCGCCTGGTGGAGCAATTGCTGCTCGATATTGCCATGGACCATCCCAAGGTTCTCAACGAGCCGGCCCCTTGGGTGCTGTTCAGCGATTTCGGTGGTTCATCCCTAGACTTTCAGTTGTTCATTTACTTGGCAAACCTGTCCGACGGCATCGCGACACGCAACGAGCTTCGCCATCAGATTGTTGAGCGGTTTGACGAAGAAGGCATCGCAATCCCGTTCCCGCAGCGCGATCTCAATTTGCGATTGGTGGACAGCGGCGATCTGGGCGAGAAACTCAAGGATGCGGCTTCCGGCGAACGGCCTACGGTAAAGCAGGGTCTCTCCGATGATGACCAGGCCGGTGATCAAAGGGAAACAAGCTAGACCATGGACACAGTTGTTTTCATTCCCGCGCGTTACGCATCATCGCGTTTTCCCGGCAAGCCACTTCAAACTCTGCGCGGACCAGACGGCGAAAAGTCTCTTGTTCAGCGGTCGTGGGAGGCCGCAATCGCGGCCAAGGGAGTGGATGCGGTCTATGTCGCAACAGATGATGCGCGCATAGCCGATGCCTCCAGGGCATTCGGTGCCGATGTGGTGATGACCGCCGAGAGCTGCGCAAATGGAACCGAGAGGTGCGCTGACGCGCTCCAGCGGCTGGATATCGAGCCGCGCATAGTGGTCAATTTGCAGGGGGATGCGCCGCTCACGCCGCCGCATTTTGTTGAAGCCTTGGTTGAGGCCATGGCCAGTGCCACGAGTGATGAGGCGGCGGTCGCAACACCTGTCCTCGCTTGCGACCAGCACACCTATGACAACTTCATCGAAGACCGTAGGAGTGGCCGCGTGGGCGGCACGACCGCCATTTTCGACGGCATGCACCGTGCGCTTTACTTCTCCAAAGAGGTGGTTCCCTACAAGGCTGTTGGCACTTTCGATCCTGAAAGTCCGGACGTGTTCCACCACGTTGGCCTGTACGCTTACACGCCTGCCGCACTGCGGGCTTACATGCAGGCCAAGACGGGACCGCTGGAGACCACCGAAGGGCTGGAGCAGCTCAGATTTCTTGAGAACGGCGTGCCCATTATCTGTGTTGAAGTGCCCGCCGGTGACCACATGTTTTGGGAGCTCAACAATCCTGAAGACGTCGCCCGTATCGAAGCCATTCTCAATCGCTAGGATTTCCCATGACCGCCGCCTCAACCAGTTCTGTTTCGGCCAAGCCCGTCCAAGTTGGCAACTTTGAGATTGCGAAAACCAACCCGCTCACGATCATTGCCGGCCCCTGCCAGCTGGAGAGCGGTGATCATTCCC
>JBCBZX010000095.1:0-10043 GCA_039815105.1 Pseudomonadota bacterium | reverse complement strand
CATTAATTTGAACCTACCAGGGGAGGAGTTCTCGGGATCAGGAGTTCGCTTCTTGGATCATGGGACTCGCCAAGTTGCGGAACTGACATTTGCTCCGGGAACAGCGCTCATCCACCATGGTCGTGTCCCCCACGAGTCCATGCCCATAACGGGCGGCGAGCGCTCAAACTTCGTCCTGTGGCTCTATGGCGAAAACGGACAGGTGCCGCATCCCGGTCTGCCAAAAGACATCGCGCCCCCGGAGAAACGCTGGGCGCCCATTGAGGCGAAAAGTGATGGGTTCGCACCGTTTTGATCAGCTCGCTTGACCGGACCCGGTTCTTGTCGCATCCGGGTTATGGCAGACATTTGGCGTGGAAGGGCTTTAGCCCGTTATGGGCCGGAATGTAGGCTTGTTTGCCTGCTGAACTGGAAGCCAGCGACTAATGATTGGCGTCATCTGTCGGTCGGCGATCCAATAACACCATTTCCGAAGCGGTGCTGAGCAAATCGGATAAAGGGAATTCTATACCCTGTTGCTTGGCCTTACCATCGATGGTCAACCATGAGTGACCGTGCACCACGGTCCATAATATATAAGCGCGCTTCTTGGCGTCCGGGTGATCTTGCGGGATGCCAAGATAATCCGCCACCGCGTTGATCACGATACGAAAAGTTGCGGCGCCCTTACCCGCAAGCTCCTCATCATCTTCATGGCTCTCAGAAAGTCCGAACACCAGCCGAAACATGCCGGGATGGCTACGGGCAAAGTCTATATAGTGCTTCCCGAGGGCGTTCACCCGCTCAATACTGCCAACCGGGTGAGGAATGACGGCCGCCTTCATGGATGTTGTCATGTCGTTCATCGCTTCAAGCACGACTGCCTTCAGGATCTCATCCTTGTCAGCGAAATGTCGGTAGGGCGCTGCGCTCGAGACGCCTGCTTTTCTGGCAGCTTCAGCAATCGAAAAGTTCTCAGACCCCCTTTCCTCCACGAGCTCGCGGACGGCAGCCAGCAGCTGTGCGCGCAAATCACCGTGGTGATAGCCGGTCCGTTTTGCCTCGCCGCCTTGGCTGGTTTCAGAATCTTTTTCCATGGAGTGATCCAATAGCATGAAAAGTAAGTATCACTAACATCATTGACAATGTGAGCGTCACTTACATATGTTAGTGTCACTTACATAAATGGCTATTGCCAGATTGCAACGGATGTTTTCATGTCTCAGACCTCCACATCGACTCTCCTGAAAAGCCTTGGCCGCCACACAGCCACATTCGTTACGACGGGCTTGGTTGTCATCGTTTCCGCTGCCGCCGTGTGGCAGGGCAGCACCTTTCTTGCTGATCGTGCCGAGGCCGTAGAAAAGCCCGCCGCCACGCAAGCGTTGGTTGTCTCAACTTCTCGTATCGAGTTGGTTGACGGTTATGAGGTGGCGCGTCGTTTCACCGGCCAAATCGAAGCTTTGCAAACGGCAAATTTGTCTTTCGAGCAGGGAGGCACGCTGGTGCAAGTGCTGGTGAGCGAGGGAGACGCGGTCAGTGAGGGGCAGGTGATCGCTCGTCTGGATGATCGCTTGCTTCGCTCAGAGGTTCGGCGTCTTGCAGCCTCCAAGCAAGCGCTGCAGGCTCAGCTGGACCTCGCAACGCTCACCAATGAGCGGCAAAGCAAACTCAAAGAGCGGGGTTTTGCAACGGCGCAAACCGCCGACCAGACCCGCCTTTCCATCTCAGAGCTCAGTGCCAGACTGGCGGAAGTGGACGCCGCCATTGTAGCGGCTGAAATCCGGCTGGAAAAAGCGGAACTCCGTGCACCGTTTGCAGGAATTGTGAACCAGCGGCTTGTTGACCCAGGCAACACCGCCGGCAGTGGGCAATCCATCGTTAGCATGGTGGAGAATGGCAACCCGGTTTTCCGGGTCGGGGTTGATCCAAGTCTTGCTGGACAGCTGACCATGGGTGACGAAATCCCGATCAACTTCGCAGATGTATCATATCAAGCCGAGGTGGTGGGGGTGCTCCCGCAGGTCGATGCCGCTACTCGCACACGAACTGTACGGGCGCAACTTAAGGCCGGGACTGATCTGGCTTTTGGTCAGACCGGTGAAGCGGTGCTGGTCCAGAACATTGCTGAGGCGGGAACCTGGTTGCCGCTGACGGCCATTGAAGATGGTGTGAGAGGCCTCTGGACCATAAAGACAATTCGCAATGCCCAGCCAGCCGAAGTCGGGGTGGAGGCAGTCGAGATCATTTATGCCGACAGCAGCCAGGCCTTTGTTCGAGGCACGTTTGAAGATGGCACCCGCTACATTGATGAGGGCGCCCACCGCGTCGTGGCGGGCCAAACCGTACGGGTGGCTCAGTGATGACCGATACAAGCAGGTACCACACACCCGCCACACTTACATACCGCCAACCCAGACTCACATTCCTGATTCTGATGGTGCTCATCGCGGCGGGCTTGTCGGCGCTCCTGGCGATTGGTCGTCAGGAAGACCCCACCATCACCAATCTATTCGCGACGGTAACGACATCCTTCCCTGGCGCGTCGCCGGAACGGGTTGAGACATTGGTCACAGCCGAAGTCGAGAACGCGGTGAAAGAAATCCCCGAAGTGGACACAATCACTTCGACGTCCGGCACCGGCATCTCTATCGTCAGCATCGAGCTTCAGGAAACGCTGGCCGACGATCGTATCGAACAGGTTTGGTCAGAAATCCGCGACGCGCTTGCCGATGCTGAGGCCCAGTTCCCCGCCGGTGCCCGGACTCCGGAATTCGACGGCGATGGGATAAGCGCATATGCATCCGTGGTGGGTCTCAGCCTGACCCATGATGGCGTGCCGCTGACAATCGTATCACGCTATGCCGACGCCCTTGCTGATGAGTTGCGCAATGTTCCCGGCACCAAAGCCGTCGACATTTTTGGCGAACCCGAAGAAGAAGTTCTTGTCACTATTGATAAAGCCCGTGCCGCAGCGCTCGGCCTAGCGGTAGCGGACGTGTCGCGGGCCATCGGAGCGGCGGACGCCAAAGT
Organism: Pseudomonadota bacterium; assembly: GCA_039815105.1. Taxonomy (GTDB): domain Bacteria; phylum Pseudomonadota; class Alphaproteobacteria; order Rhizobiales; family Rhizobiaceae; genus JBCBXA01. The sequence continues at coordinate 7,031 of JBCBZX010000095.1, read as the reverse complement.
GCAGGCGGGCCGGCTGCGGGACTCGAGCAATGATCTGGTCCTGGAAGTAACCGGTGAGATCGCCGCCATTGACCGCATCCGCAATGTCATTGTGCGCGAAGGCCAGCAGAACGCGGCCGTGCGCGTATCAGACATTGCGGACGTAACCCGCGGCGCGCGCAATCCGGTCAACGAGATGACCCTGGTCAATGGAGCACGCGGCATTCTGGTGGCGTCAACCTTGGAGGATGGGCTTCAGGTTGATGTATGGGCAGGTTTCGTGCGGGAAGTGATCGCGGACTTCGCCCAGACCACACCCGATGGCATAGAACTTGATGTCATCTTCGACCAGTCCGGCTACACGCTGGATCGTCTGATGGAAGTTGCAGTCAACATGGCAATAGGCATCGCGCTCGTGATCGGCGTGTTGCTGATTACACTTGGCGTGCGGGCCGCGCTCATTGTGGCGCTGATCTTGCCGGTTGTGAGCCTTGCTACTCTTGCGACCATGAATTTTCTGGCGCTGCCCATTCACCAGATGTCGGTGACCGGTCTGATCGTGGCACTTGGTTTGCTCGTTGATGCGGGCATCGTGATGACTGACGAAGTTGCCAAGCGCGTCCGCTCAGGCGTCAGCCGCATCGAAGCGGTGGCTGAAGCTGTGCGCCGTCTTTGGGCGCCCCTGTTTGCTTCCACGGCCACAACTGCACTCTCCTTTACACCCATGATCCTACTCCCCGGCCCAGCCGGTGACTTTGTCGGCTCCATTGCCATGTCCGTTGTGATCATGCTGCTCTGGTCGCTTTTCATTGCGTTGACCGTCACACCAGCAGTGGCCGGCTGGCTGATGCCGGCGCAGGGGAAGCAGAGCATGCTGAACTCTGGAGTTCCGGGAGGTGCTTTGGCTCGCGGATTTGCTGTCAGTCTGCGGTGGGCTCTCCGCAACCCCATTCGATCGGTGTCGCTGGCGCTGGTTCTACCGATATTGGGCTTTGCATCCATGCCGACGCTCACGGCGCAATTTTTCCCTGGAGTAGATCGCGATCAATTCTATGTGGAATTTGACCTCCCTGCTGGCACCGCGATCGCGGAAACGGCCCGCCTGGCCGAGCGCATGGACGCATTGCTCGCCGCCGAGGAGGGGGTTGAGAGCATTTACTGGTCCATTGGAAAGTCCGGACCCGCCTTTTACTACAACATCACGGGCGGCCGCGATCAGGCACCTGGCTACGCCCAGGCGTTTATCACCACCTCTTCTCCCCTGGCCACCGAACGCCTTATCGCAGACTTGGAGCGACGCTTGGCAGACGAGGCTCCAAACGCTCAAGTGCTTGTGCGCGGTCTCGTGCAAGGGCCGCCCGTAGCGGCTCCGGTCGAATTGCGGGTCGTAGGGCAGGATCTCGATACGCTGCGTGAGATCGGCAATGAGCTGATGGTCCGGCTTGCGCAGGTGGAGAGCATCACCCTCGCTCGTACCACCTCGACCGGCGGCGCCCCCAAAGTTGTGGTGAATGTGGATGAGGCGAAGACACGCGCCCTCGGCCTCGACATGGTTTCGGTTGCTGAGCAATTGAGGGCGGGCCTTGAAGGCGTCACCGGCGGCTCGCTGGTGGAAGGGACAGAGCAACTGCCCGTCCGCGTTCGCCTGGGTGATGATGTGCGCAGCGATCTTTCCGCCATTCGTGATCTGCCAATCGTTTCACCACAGTCTGCGGCGCAGGCCGCCCAAGGCGCCTATTCCGCGATGCCGCTGTCCTCGATTGCAGACATCACACTATTGCCCAGCGACAGCTCCATCACACGACGTAACGGTGAGCGCACCAACACGGTGCAGGGCTTCACCCTGCGTTCGGTTTTGCCAGAGGAAGCTCTGAAGGAAGTTCAGACGCAACTGGATGCAGCTGGCTTGGGCCTGCCGCCAGGCTACCGCGTGGAGCTGGGGGGCGACAGTGATGCCCGTTCTAGCACGTTGGGCAATCTGTTCGCGTCGCTCGGTATAATTGTGACCCTGATGATCGCTACGATCGTGATGACGTTCAATTCCTTCCGTCTCAGTGCAGTGGCTCTGGTGGTCTGCGTTCTATCGGCCGGCCTCTCAATTCTGGCGCTGGCGATTTTCCAGTATCCCTTCGGCATAATTGCCATCATCGGGGTGATCGGCTCTATCGGTGTGTCCATCAACGCAGCCATTATCATTATGACCGGGCTACAGGCTGACGAACGTGCGGCTGCCGGCGATGCTGATGCAATGGTGGATGTCATCATGGGCTCAAGCCGCCACATAGTGTCGACGACCATCACCACTGTGGGCGGGTTCCTGCCCCTGATCCTGGGTGGTGGCGGCTTCTGGCCCCCCTTCGCCATGGCCATCGCCGGCGGCGTTTTGCTCTCAACCGTCGTGTCGTTCTACTTCACGCCACCCATGTTCGCCCTCGTCTACGCCAAGCGAAAACAGCAGGAGGCGGCCACGACCGAACCCGCCTTGGAAGCTGCCAATGACAGCCTGCCGCCGCTGTTGGAAGAGACATTGGTGGCCGCCGAGTGAAGCGTTTTGGGGTGTGCCGGGGCGCAACAGGTAAGGGAGGCCATTCATCGGCAGTGACGCAGCGCATTTCGGCTCAAGCAGCGACCCAGTGTAAAGTGAAGGCTGCGCTTTCGCAGTGATGGCGCGCATGTGCAAGTCACGTAACCGGCACCGTTTTGGTCTCACGTCAGGCGGGTCGCACTCCGGCTCATCACTTCTCGATCAGTTGGAGCAAATCGATATCAGCGCGCTCGGTGAGCGAGACGTAGGTAAATGTCATCGTTTCGCGTTCCTCCACCATCGCCGCTGGGTAGGGCAGGTGCATCAACTCCCGTGAGCCGAATGCGGGAGAGGCCGTGCCCAATTGCCATTTGGACTCAATGGCTGCATCTACCAGGTGCAATGTCAGCCCATCACCGCCTTCGCGCTTCTGAGGAATGCTTGCGAGTTCGAGAAAAGCGGGTTTGTCGTCCGCTTTGCGAAAGCCTTCTATGAATGCCGACGCAAGGGCCTGCAGGCGGTCCCGGCGCTCCTTATGCGCATCAAAGTGCAGATGCGAATGCATGTGCTCGTGCTCATGGGCATGGTTATGACCCTGACCGTGCGTGTGGTCATGTGTGTGACCATCATGGTGATGATGATGGTGGTTGCTCTTTGTATGGCTCATGCCTTCAAATCCCATCCCTGACCATCGACATCAGGCCCGTGGGGGATGCTGACCGGCTTATCGATGATATGTTTGTGCGCACCCATTTTGCCGTGGGAAACAAGCGTGCCCAAGACGTCCACAATGACGCGGGTGGCCAGCAAGGCTGTGATGTCCGATGTGTCATAGGGCGGCGAAACCTCCACCAGCTCCATGCCGCAAATGCCTTCCTTTGCCACCAGCGACACGAGCTCCAAAGCTTCGCGGGGCAAAAACCCCCCTGGCTCCGGCCAGCCGGTGCCCGGCACAAAGCCGCAATCCACGCTGTCAATGTCGAACGAGATGTAGACGGCGTCGGCGTCCTTCCAGGCCAGCTCCAGTGCGCGGGCGGCGGTTTCTGCCAAACCCAGCTCCTCAATGTCGCGCATCGTGAAAATGTTGGTATTGCGCTTGCGGGCTTCTTCCACCCCTTCGCGCGGCACCTGCCAACCACCAATGCCAACCTGAACCAGATTGACCGCTGGCACATTGGCCAGGTCTGTGGCGTGGAACCACGGCGTCGTGTGCATGCGCTCGTCGAGGTCCTTTTCCTGAATGTCGATATGGCGGTCAAAATGGACGATGCCGATGCGTTTGGATGTGCACTGCGCAATGCCCCGCACGCACGGAAAGCCGAGCGAATGGTCGCCGCCAATCATGATCGGCAGTGCACCCGAGGAGGCGACATGGCTCACCGCCCGGGTCACCTGGTCGAAGGTCTTTTCGATGTTTGCAGGGATGGTGAACACGTCACCCACATCGCAAAGCGTCATTTGCTCGCGCAGATCTATCCCCATTTCATAATTGTACGGCGTGTAGAGCGCTGAGATTTTGCGCACGCCCTGGGGGCCAAAGCGGGTGCCGGGCCTATAGGTCGTGCCGCCGTCAAAAGGAATGCCGATGACCGCCGCATCGAAATTGCCGACCAGCGTTGCGTCCTCCACATAGGGCGCCTTCAGAAACGTGTTGATGCCGGCATAGTGGGGCAATTCTCCCCGAGCGAAGGTCGGGATCGACTTGTCTTCAATGCTGTCCGCGCCGGTCAGCCCCATGCGCAGGGCCCAGGCTCGCTCCTGTTGCCATGCCGCCGAGGGTAGGGTGCCTTCTTTTTCTGCCGCCTTCCAGCCGCGCATGTTCAGCTTGTCGAAATCGGGATGGTGCTGGCGGCTGGGTATGGCGCGGTCAATTGTACCTGCCCTGCGGTTTGCTCTGGTGGGGCCCTGTGAAATGGGATCGAACATGGCGTGCTCCATCTATTGGTTTGCCCGGTTATGGGGTTTGCTTGGAAATCAGGTCGCGGGAGGACAGGTTTTCGCTGCCATTCCCCCGTTCGATGGGAAGATCGTAGGTTATGGTCGCGCCATAGCGTTCCGGCGCGTGGGGGTCATGCCGGCGCTTGTCGAAAACGAGCAAACGGGTGCCCAATTTGAACGCCTCATGGATGTCATGGGTCACCATGAAAATCGTCATGGCGCGCTCGCGCCAAAGACCCAGCAGCAGGTCGTGCATATCCACCCGAATGCCGGGGTCGAGGGCACCGAACGGTTCGTCCAAAAGCAGAATGTCGGGCTTTTTGACCAGCGCTTGAGCTATTGCAAGGCGCTGTTGCATGCCGCCCGAGAGCTGTGCGGGATAGCGTTTGCGCGCGCTGGCTAACCCGATTTTCTCCAGCGTATCATCTACGCTCTGGCGGAGTTGTCGGCGCGCCTTCGCAAAGCTACGACCTGTCAGGCTGGAATTGGCAAACTCTTCGGCGAGGATCAAATTGTCTTCCACACTGAGATGCGGAAAGACGGAGTAGCGCTGAAAGACGATGCCGCGATTTTGTGTTGGTTCCGCTGGCAGCACTTGGCCATCCATGCGGATGGTTCCAGTATCGGGTCTTTCTTGCGACAACAGCATGCGCAGGAAGGTGGACTTGCCGCAGCCAGACGCACCCACAATGGTGCAAAATGTGCCCGCCTGAACGTCAACCGACACATTTTCCAAAATGATGGCGTCGCCGTAGGATTTGCCGATCCTGTCGACGGAGATTTTCGCAGGACCGCTCACAGGCTTTGCCCCCCTAAGTGATGCCAGGGGAAAGCGCGGCGCGACGCAACCAGCAATAGCCGGTCTAGCAGAAATGCCAGTAGGGTAATCCATACGACATAGGGCAATATGACGTCCATCGCCAGGAAGCGGCGGACGAGGAAGATGCGGTATCCAAGGCCGGATGTGGAGGCAATCGCTTCTGCGGAGATGAGAAAAATCCACGCCGGTACGAGCCCTAGCCGCATGGCGGCGACCAGGCGCGGCAGGACCTGTGGCAGCACCAGACGCGTCACCATTTGCCAGGTTGATGCGCCCAGGGTTTGCGCCTTCACCACCATCTCGCCGGGAATATCCATAACCGCCTGAGCCACCGTACGGGTCATGACCGGCGCGGTGCCCAGGGCGATGAGAGCGATTTTAGAGGCTTCGCCCAAGCCAACCATGATGAAAAGGATCGGCAAAATCGTGATGGGCGGTACCAGCGATGCTGTGGCGATAAAGGGTGCGAACGCTGAGCGAATATGAGGAATAAAACCGATTGCGGTGCCCACAATGATCGCAAAGAGGGTGGCGACGCCCATGCCGATGCCGAGGCGGGTCAGGCTGTCAAACGTGTCCACCCACAGCAACAGGTCACCGGAACGGCGGTCCGGGGTGAAGGCCATGCGCCAAAATGTGTCCCCCATCTTCTCCAAGGAAGGTAGAAGCTTGTCGGCCGGGTTCTCCAGCCGCCTGTAATGGCTCGCCACCGCATAGGCCAAGACAACACCCACAAAAGGCAGTGCCGCCAAAGCCAAAGCGGCAACGCGGCCGGGCTGACGGTTGATCAGGCGCATCGAATGGATGGCAGGCGAACTTGGATTGAACCGGCAACCGGGATTGAACCGGTAGCCGGGTTTGAACACAAGCGCAGGGCCGCCTGCCTAAAGTGTGCCATCAGCCGCCATTTCCATGTAGCTGGTGTCGAAGCGCAGTTTTACATTGGTCTCGTCGCCATAGACGGAACCATCGGGGAAACTCACACCGACAAATTCTGGTGACGGTGCGCCTTCGCCCAGAATGCCCTTGTCGAACAGGAACTCGGCCACGAATTTCATCGTTGATGGCAGCTCTGGCGATTTGGTGAATTCCACGCCTTCATCAGGCTTGTAGAACATTTTGGTGGTGGCCAACTGCGCATTGTAGCCTGCCAGATCGGTGCCGGATGCTGAAGCCATAGCTTCCAGCGCGTCACTGTCGCCAGCCTCCATAAGCGCCATGACTTCATACCATGCGCCGGTCAGCGCCTTTCCGAAATTTGGATTGTCGGCCAGGGTTTTGGTGTTCACCATCATGATGTCGATGATCTCGCCGGGAATGCCAGCGCTGTCGAAGACTTTGGTGGAGCCGGGGGTGGCAGCAATTTCAGACAGAAGCGGGTTCCACGTCACGACCGAGGTCACATCATCGGTGGCATAGGCCGCGATCATGTCTGCATCGGACGTGTTGATGACCGTCAGGTCGCGCTCACTCAAACCAACGCTGTCGAGGGCACGGGCCAGCAGGTAGTGGGAAACGGACAGCTCGACCAGATTGACGTTCTGGCCCTTGAGGTCTTCCACGCTGTCGCCCGATTTCAGCACGATGCCGTCATTGCCGTTGGAATAGTCCCCCACGATCAGTGCGGTGGTGTCTACGCCCCCGCCCGCCGGGATGGACAGGGCGTCCATATTGGTCATTGAGCAGCCGTCAAACTCGCCCGCAGTGTATTGATTGATGGATTCGACATAGTCGTTGATCTGCACGATCTCGACGTCGATCTCATATTTG
>JBCBZX010000099.1:0-9922 GCA_039815105.1 Pseudomonadota bacterium | reverse complement strand
GGGCTGCGCAGCTACGCGCAGCGCAACCCGAAGCAAGAGTACAAGCGCGAAGCCTTCGCATCGATCAAGCCTGCGCCATGTCAGTCAAGGCGCGCGGCTTGTTTGCTGAAATCGGCATGCCGCACATGGTGGACAAAGTGGACAGCCTTCGCTCAAAATGGGGCTGCCCGCCACTTGGCGATTGAGGCAGCCTGAACCTCTAAATATCCAAATTCGCCACGCTCAACGCATTGTCCTGGATGAACGCCCGGCGGGGTTCCACCTGGTCGCCCATCAGGCGTGAGAACAGATCATCGGCGCCGGTGGCGTCATTGACGCGGACTTGCAGCAGGCTGCGGGCGTTGGGGTCCAGCGTGGTTTCCCACAATTGGTCGGGGTTCATCTCGCCCAGCCCCTTATAGCGCTGCATGGAGATGCCTTTGCGCCCTGCCTCAAACACCGCCTCCAACAGGCCGAACGGGCCGATCAGATGCTGCACATCATCCTTGTGCCGCAGCTTGGCGGGCTCGGCATAGGTTTCCTTGAGCCGACCGGAAAAGCGTGAGATGGCCCGCGCATCGGCCGAAGCCAGCAGGTTCTTGTCCAGACGGATGATCTCCGGCACGCCGCGCAAAACGCGCTCAAGCACAATATCGCCAGCACCTTCCAGGTCATTGTCCCCTGTGACGCGGCCGGACCAGCCATCCTCGGTTTCTTCGGCAATCTGGTTCAGGCGGTCGGCAATATCGTCGGCCTTGGCGTCCAAGGCCTGGCGGTCCTGCGCTGCATCAATGTCCAATCCGCCCACAATGGCCGCCTGCTCCACGACCTGCCGGTTGTAGCGCGAGTGGATGCCGCTGATCAGCGAACGCACCTTCAGGGCATCTTCCACTGTGGCGCGCAGGTCTGCCCCGCGCTGTTGCTCACCGCCTGCAATTTCCAGCGTCATATCTTCTATGCCCTGGTCGATGAGATAATCCTCAAACGCTTGCTCGTCTTTGAGATATTGCGAGCTCTTGCCGCGCGAGACTTTGTAGAGCGGTGGCTGGGCGATGTAGATGTAGCCGTTCTCTATCAATTCCGGCATCTGGCGGAAGAAGAAGGTCAGCAGCAACGTGCGAATGTGAGCGCCATCCACGTCTGCATCGGTCATGATGATGATGCGGTGGTAGCGCAGCTTGTCGATGCTGAACTCTTCGCGGCCAATGCCTGTGCCCAGCGCCGTGATGAGTGTGCCCACCTGGTCCGAGCCGAGCATTTTGTCGAACCGCGCGCGCTCCACGTTCAGAATTTTACCACGCAGGGGTAGGATGGCCTGATTTTCCCGGCTGCGGCCCTGCTTGGCCGATCCGCCGGCGGAGTCGCCCTCCACGATAAAGATTTCAGACTTGGCCGGATCGCGCTCCTGACAGTCCGCCAGTTTGCCGGGCAATGACGCGATGTCGAGGGCGCCCTTGCGCCGGGTCAGCTCTCGGGCGCGCCGTGCGGCCTCCCGGGCGGCGGCGGCTTCCACCACTTTGCCCACCAGGGTCTTCGCTTCGTTGGGGTTTTCCTCCAGCCAGCGGTTCAGCGTTTCGCCGACAAGGTTTTCCACCACGGGGCGCACTTCCGATGAGACGAGCTTGTCCTTGGTCTGAGAGGAGAATTTCGGGTCCGGCACCTTCACCGACAAAACGCATGTCAGCCCTTCGCGGCAATCATCGCCGGTAAGAGAGACTTTCTCTTTTTTCAAAATGCCTGAGCTCTCGGCATAGCCGGTGACCTGCCGTGTCAGTGCCCCGCGAAACCCGGCCAAGTGCGTGCCGCCATCGCGTTGGGGTATGTTGTTGGTGAAGCACAGCACGTTTTCGTGGTAACTTTCATTCCACCAAAGGGCGACTTCGACGGTGATGCCGTCCTTCTCGCTCATCAGGTAGATGGGTGTATCGATCAGGGCCGTTTTGGTGCGATCGAGATATTTGACGAATTCAATCAGGCCGCCTTCATAGAACAGCTCTGTGCTTTTCTCTTCTGCGCCGCGGGCATCGGTGAGGATGATGCGTGTGCCGGAATTGAGGAATGCGAGCTCGCGTAGGCGCTTCTCCAGAGTGGAATAATCGAACTCCACCATGGTGAATGTGTCGGGTGAGGGCATGAAGGTGACCTCAGTGCCGGAATAATCCCCAGCATCGCCGGTTTCCACCAGCGACTTGTCGGTCACGCCGTGGCTGAAGCTGACTTCGTGCCATTTGCCGTCCCGAGCAATGCGCAATTGCAGGCTGGTCGACAGGGCATTCACCACGGATACGCCGACGCCGTGCAGGCCACCGGACACTTTGTAACTGTTCTGGTCAAACTTACCGCCGGCGTGCAATTGGGTCATGATGACCTCGGCTGCAGAAACGCCTTCTTCAGCATGCATTTCCACGGGGATACCGCGCCCATTATCGGTGACGGTCACCGATCCTTCGGGGTTTAGCGTCACGGTTACCCGGTCCGCGTGGCCCGCCAGCACTTCATCAATGCCATTGTCAACGACCTCATAGACCATGTGGTGCAGCCCGGAGCCGTCATCCGTATCACCAATATACATGCCTGGGCGTTTTCTGACCGCATCCAACCCTTTGAGAACTTTAATAGAATCAGCGCCGTAGGCTGCCGCGTCATCATCTGTCTCAGCGATCGGGTCGATATCAGTATCGCTCATGTCAAAAGGCCTTTCCGCGTGCCGAATCACACGCCAATCCACTGCCTTAGATATAGGGTTTTACGGGCTCAAAAGCGAATGTGGTGCGCCTATTGACCGGCAGATTCCGAGGGTCCGGTTCGGCGCAACAGCCCGCGTTGCGGCGCGAACAGAAATGCCAGCACAAATGCAGTTGTCATCACCACCACAATGGTGGGGGCTGGCGCGCTGTCGATGTGGAAGGCCCACAACACACCAAGCACGCTGGAGCTGGTGGACACCAACAGTGCGACTAGCATCATGGCCCGAAAAGTGCGGGTCATGAGGAAAGCCACCGCCCCCGGTGCGATGAGAAACGCGATGGCCAAAATAAGCCCTGCGGCCTTCAGGGTCGCGACAATGGTCAATGAAAGAGCCACCAGCAGGCCGTAATGGAGCCAGCCGGTTCGAAAGCCCAGCGCACTGGCATGGTTGGGGTCAAAGGCATGGACCAGCAGATCCTTGCGCCAAATCATCAGCCCAAAGGTCACCAGGGCTGCGATGATGCCGGTTTGCGTGATGTCGCCCCACGTCACACCCAAAATGTCGCCGAATAGAATGTGATCGAGGTGAACCGCTGTCTCGATGGAGGTGTACAAGACCAAACCCATGCCAAACATGCCCGAAAACACGACGCCCATTACCGTGTCCTGTTTCACCCGGGAATTGTCGGTTACGAAGCCCGTCGCGAGAGCACAGAAAAGGCCGGCGGCGAAGGCGCCGATCAGAAGCGGAACTCCGGTAATGTAGGCCAGCACAACACCCGGCAGCACCGAATGGGAAACGGCGTCTCCCATCAGCGCCCAACCCTTGAGCACGAGATAGCAACTCAGCAGCGAACAGGGCGCAGCAACAATTGCAGCCATGATCAAGGCTTGGCGCATGAATTCAAAGGCCAGCGGTTCGGTGAAAAAACTCATGGCGTCACATCCTGCCGGCGACGGCGGGCAGCGATAAGCCCGTGTTTGGGGGCAAACACAAATGCAAGGAGAAAGGCCAAGGTCTGGACGCAAATGATCACGCCGCCTGTGGCACCGTTGAGAAAATAGCTTATGTAAGCGCCAAAGAAGGCGGACCCCGCGCCAATCACTACTGCAATCGCGATGACCCGTGGGAATTTGTCCGAAAGCAGATAAGCCGTCGCGCCGGGCGTCACCACCAGGGCGATCACAAGAAACGCGCCCACCGTTTGCAGAGCCGCGACTGTGGCGGCGGACAGCAGGGTAAAGAACAGAAGTTTCAACCACGTCGGGTTCAGACCAACGGTGCGGGCGTGGTTCTCGTCAAAGAAAACGACCATCAGATCGCGCCATTTGAGAACAAGCGCCACCATGCAGACGGAGCCGATGATGAGAAGTTGCAGCGTATCGGTCGGTGTGATGGCAAGTATGTTTCCAAGTATGATCGTCTGAACATCCACCGCCGTGGGGTTCAGCGACACCATGAACAACCCGATGCCAAAGAACCCGGTGAATATCATCCCGATGACCGCGTCCTGTTTGAGCTCCGTGCGGCTGCCGATGAACAGCATGGCCAGAGCTGCCAGCCCGCCACTGAGGAACGCGCCCAAGGCAAATGGCAGGCCAAGCATGTAAGCCCCTGCCACCCCTGGTACGACCGAGTGGGATAAGGCGTCACCAATGAGCGACCAGCCCTTGAGCATCAAAAAGGCGGAGAGAAATGCGCAAACGCTGGCCACCAGCGCGCCCACGACCATCGCGTTGCGCATATATTCATATGTGAAAGGTTCGAGCAGGGTCGTCAGCATCAGGGTGCGTCAGTTCTCGCCATAAATCACCACTGGGCGCTCATCATCGGTTAGTACCACCACCGAACGTGGGTCATCATCATCGTGCAGGTCGGCACCAGCCAATACATGGTGGCGAAGCGTGCCTCCAAAGGCCTTTTGCAAATTGCTCTGCGTAAAAACATCTTCCGTGGGTCCGGAGGCCAAAACTGTTTGATCGACCAGGATCACATGGTCGCAAAAGTCCGGTACAGACCCCAGATTGTGGGTGGAAACCAGCATAACCCGGCCTTCCTCACGCAATTCACGCATCAGGGTCACGATTGCATCTTCTGTTGCGACATCCACTCCGGTGAAGGGTTCATCGAGCAGGATAATCTGTCCTTCCTGGGCGAGCGCCCGGGCCAGAAACACGCGCTTTTTCTGCCCGCCTGATAGTTCACCAATCTGACGCTCAGCAAAGTCGGTCATGCCCACGCGAGCTAGAGATTCCATCACGCTTTCATGGTCGATTTTGCGCGGGCGGCGCAGAAAACCCATATGGCCATATCTGCCCATCATCACCACATCCCTCACCAAAACGGGGAAAGACCAGTCGACATCTTCGTTCTGCGGAACGTAGGCCACCAGATTGCCGCGCAAAGCCTGGCGCACATTTTGACCTAGCAGCGAAACTGAACCACGCGCCAACGGCACAAAACCCATAATGGCCTTGAATAGCGTGGATTTGCCGGCACCGTTTACTCCGACCAGCCCGCAAATGGAGCCGCGGGCAACGGAAAACGTGGCGTCCACAAGGGCCGTCGTGCCATTTCGGTAGGTCACGGTGAGCCCGCTGGCAACGATGGCTTCCGCGGCCACCTCCGTCTCAAAATTGGGCGAGGCAGCGACGCTTGTGTTGCTCATGATCCGGCTTTGAGCCCCTCAGCCACGGTTTGGGCTGTGACCCGAAGCAGGTCGAGATAAGTCGGCACCGGGCCACCCTCTTCGCTCAAGCTGTCGACATAAAGGAGGCCGCCATATCGCGCGCCGGTTTCCCGTGCGACTTGCCGGGCCGGTTTGTCCGAAACCGTACTTTCAGAAAAGACCACGGGAACATTTTCCCGGCGGATCGTGTCGATCACGCGCTTCACCTGTTGTGGCGTGCCCTGGGCGTCGGCATTGATGGGCCACAGATAGAGTTCGCGCAGGCCGAAATCACGGGCAAAGTAGCTAAATGCGCCTTCGCTGGTCACCAGCCAGCGCTGGTTTTCCGGCACGCCGGCCAAAGCAGCCTGAACGGGTTCAGATATGGTACGGATGCTGTCAGAATAAGCCGCAGCATTTGCCCCATAGACCTCTGCATTGTCGGGATCAGCTTCAGCAAAGGCGGCGCGCATATTCTCCACATAGATCAGCGCCGCATTTGGGCTCATCCAGGCGTGGGGGTTGGGCTTGCCAGAATAGGGGCCGTCGCTAATGCTCATGGGCTGCACGCCTTCGCTGACAATGACACTTGGTACGCCGTCGAGGCGGGTGAAGAACTTCTCGAACCAAAGTTCCAAGTTGAGACCATTCCACAATATCAGATCGGCATCCTGCGCCCGCACCAGGTCTTGGGGCGTTGGTCGATATTCGTGGATCTCGGCACCTGGTTTGGTGATGGAAACCACGTCTGCAGCGTCGCCAGCCACATTGCGCGCCATGTCGGCAATGATCGTGAAGGTGGTGGCGACCTTAAGCCGGTCGTCCTCCGCTTGAGCGGGCACGGCAGTGATGGTCAGCGCAAATGCGGCGATCGCAAATGCGACCAGACGCGGTAGACTGTGTGACAAAGTCCGTAATTTCGGCATGAGAGCTTTCCTTCTACGATCTTCCTGCAATGGGGTTTTTATAGCTATGCAGGTTTCTTCTTGCAGTTGCAAATCATTTGCAACTAGAGAAGTGTGGCATTTTTGCTATCTGATGATCGTCGAAATGGAACTGGCGCATGAATGCGATTTTAAAAGCTGGGTTTGATGAAGATGCCAAACCTGATCCGGGCTACCGCACCGATGATTTCATTGCGCCATACCCGCCGCGAACAGATGAATATTTGCCCGGCGACGCCCTGACTTGGTTGGGCTTCCCGCGGTTCATCTACCATTACGCACGCAACGCAATTTCGGTGTTCTCGCAGCAACATTACGAAGTGCGCCATTGGACCATCAGCTTTGCCGGCCGGACCTACCACACTGTCAATGACCCAGAGATCATCCGCGATGTGCTCGTGCGCCAGCCCGGCTCCTTCGGCTTCGACCCGATACGCATTCGGGTCCTTGGTCACCTCACCGGCGACAGCCTTCTGACTGTGGAGGGTGAAGGCTGGAAGCGTGTGCGCCATACTGTTGCGCCAATTTTCTCACCGCGGCACGTGGGTGGTCTGGCTCAATTGATGTCGGGTCAGTGCGTCCGCACCGTGAAACGATTGGCCCACGGAGATGGAAAAAAGGGAACAGATGTGTCTGCTTCCACCATTATGGGTGAGCTGGCTTTCGACATTCTGGAGAGCACATTGTTTTCCGGTGATCTGGTGGGAGATCCTGTCGAGATGCGCCGGGATTTGGAGCTCGTGCTCGCCACACTGGGTCAGATTTCACCACTCGACGCTTTGGGCATATCTAATAAAGTGCCACGCCTGGGCAATTTACGCGCCGCAGGCGCCCGCCGCCGCTTCCGCAGCCTGGTTCGTGAAAACCTCAAACATCGGCGCGCCCAAGGTGCTGCGGAGGATAAACCCGGCGGTGCGACCAACGATCTGCTGGATCTGATGCTCAGCGCGGAGAATGATGACGGCCAGCGCCTGAGCGAGCAAGAGATCGAAGACAATCTCATGGCGTTTGTCGCGGCAGGTTATGAAACAACGGCTCGCGGCCTCACTTGGTCTCTCTATCTTCTCAGTCAGAGCCCCCAATGGTTGGAGCGTATGCGGGTGGAACTGGATGCGGAGGACCTTGACAATCTTGACCCGGCCATGTGGCTAGATCATCTGCCCGTCACGCGCGCTGTCTTTGATGAGGCCATGCGCCTTTATCCGCCTGTGCCTCTGATCGTGCGCCAAGCAGCCGACGACGCAAAAATTGGCAACGAGAAGGTTCCTGCGAAAACCGGCTTCATCACATGGCCCTTTGTGCTCCACCGCCATGCCACTTTGTGGGAAGCGCCAGACGCCTTCCGCCCAGAGCGGTTCATGCCGGAGAACCGCGACCAGATTGATCGCTTTGCCTATCTTCCCTTTGGCGCAGGTCCGCGCATCTGTGTTGGCATGAGATTCGCGCTCCAGGAGGCCATCATTGCCCTGGCACACTTGGTGCGCGATCTGGACTGGACCTATGTCGGGCAACACCCCCCCATGCCGGTTATGCGGGTTACGCTGCGACCGGACAATGGCATGCCCATGCGCGTGGCAGGCCGGGTGCGATAGCGCGCTCGTGTTTTGCGCATGGCCGATGCGGCGCTATGCTTACGCAACGTGAGTCGCAAACGCTCTCAGGAGGCAAACATGTCCGCCAGACAACGCATCATCGCAGCAACCATCGCCGGCACCGCAGCATTCGTCCTTTCCGCAACACCAGTCCTGGCGGCCAAATGCGGGAACACGTCTAGGGGGTTCGACAGCTGGAAAGCCAGTTTCATCGAAGACATGCGGGCCAAGGGCTTTACCAACCGCTCTTTGCAGGCCCTCGATGGCGTGACTTACAGTAACAAGGTCATCAAACTGGATCGGGGCCAGAAGAGCTTCAAGCAGAGCTTTGACCGCTTCTACAAGCGCCGTTCGGAAGGCGTGGTGCGCATCGCCAAGAAGAAGATGAAGGTGCACGCCCGCACAGCCAACCGGGTGGAGCAAAAGTTCGGTGTGCCCAAGGAATTGCTGCTCACCATTTGGGGGCTGGAAACAGGGTTTGGCCGGTTCAATGGCAATAAGCCGATTTTTCAGTCCCTGGCGACCTTGGCTTATGATTGCCGCCGGACTGAATTTTTCACAGCGGAGCTTGTGGCTGCACTGACCATTGTTGAGCGCAAGCAAATTCCATTGTCGCAAATGAAAGGTGCCTGGGCTGGCGAAATTGGGCAAACGCAATTTCTGCCCACGCGCTATGTCAGTGCCGGGATAAGCTTTGATGGGGACCGCAAGGTCGATCTATACCGGTCCGTCCCCGATGTTCTGGCATCCACCGCCAACTGGTTCGCGCAGAATGGTTGGCGGCGGGGCCAGCCTTATGGCGAGGGCACGGCCAATTACCGCATCATCCAGAAATGGAACCGTGCCACGGTCTACCAGCGCACCATTGCAAAACTGTCCCAAGAAATGGGTGCTGCCCTGTAGGGCGCGTCACGCCAGCGGGATAGCGTTCTGATCTTTGTTCGCCTGGTAATTGGCCGACATGGTTTCATAGCGCTCAACAATGCGGTCGATCTGCTCTGTTGGCGGGTTTTGCAGCGCTTTCGCATCTGCAACCAAATCGCGGCATTGCCAAAAGGCGTTTGATTTAGCGTACCCGTCGGCATCGAGGCCAAACACCTGCTTGAGAATACGCAGATCATGGGGGATGGCGAACATGTCCCGGCTGTTTTGATGGCTGAAGAAATAGTGGAAATTGTCCAGGCCAGCCCATGTGATGGCAGATAGGCACATGCTGCACGGTTCGTGGGTCGAGATAAAATAGCAATCCTTCAGCGGTACGCGATCTGCTTCCGGCAGCTCATAATAGAGCTTCAGGGCATGCATCTCTCCGTGCCAAAGTGGATTGGCCATTTCGTTATTGGTGGCCGCCAATACAAGCGACAAATCGGATTTTGCGACAAGCGCAGCCCCGAAGACCTTGTTTCCAGAGGCCACGCCTTGCTCGGTCAGCGGAACAATATCGGTCTCAACCACATCCAGAAAACGGCGAACAAGCTCTGCGTTGGTGCGTGGGGAGTGTGATTGGCGGTCTGACATGGAACCAAATGCACATGGTGGGCAGTGCGACGCAAGACCCGCCCGTGATTAACCGCCGAACAGTCCTCTTACGCGGCCCAGCACAGAACGCCGTGGCTGCGTCGGAGCCGCCGCCGCACCATCGGTGACGTCGGTTGGGTTGGCCTGGGGTATGGGCACGGACGCCGTTTCAACTGCCGTTGCCTCTGTTCCTGCTTGCGGGTTCGGACTTGGCACCGGCGCCACAATTGTCGGCCCCACTGCGGGCGCCGTTTCGTCCACCCCATCTTCCACCGCCACCGTGGGTGCCGGGGCAAGACGGGCGATCTGGCGGGCCGCAGCGGCTTCGGCAGCGGCCTTCTCGCGCTGGGCCTGCAGCTCAAACTTGGCCGACAATTTTGCAAACACTTCGCCCTCTTCAGAGGACAGAGCATTGTAAGCGGCCACCAAATTCGGGTTCTCCTCATAGGCGGGGCAATCGGCTGACGCCCGAACCGACGCGTCCCCGAAATCCTTGTTGAACTGGTAGGTTCTGCGTCTGAGAAAAACTCAT
>JBCBZX010000271.1:0-4155 GCA_039815105.1 Pseudomonadota bacterium | reverse complement strand
GGGCAAACGCAATCAGTGCGTCTGATAGGTGTGTGTTGCGCAGGCCGCCGGCAGATTGCTGAATGGACAAAGCCGCTGGATTGCCGCCTTTTGGACTTATTGCGGGGGTTAGGCGATAAGTGCTGAAGATGCCGTCGTGCGTCTTGGCATATAATGGAGTGCCGCGCACGGCACCAAAAGATCTGGAGTCTACCCCATGCCAAAGATCGCCCTCGTCGATGACGATCGCAACATTCTCGCCTCCGTCTCCATCGCTTTGGAGTCTGAAGGGTTCAAGGTTGAAACCTACACGGATGGCGAGACCGCTCTTGATGGACTGCCTTCGTCTGAGCCGGATCTCGCAATTTTCGATATTAAGATGCCCCGTATGGACGGAATGGAACTGCTGCGCCGCCTGCGGCAGGTGTCAAACCTGCCCGTCATCTTCCTGACCTCAAAGGATGATGAAATTGACGAGTTGTTCGGCCTCAAGATGGGCGCTGATGATTTCATAACAAAGCCGTTCAGCCAGCGCCTTCTGGTGGAGCGCGTGAAGGCGGTTCTCCGTCGGGCCCAGGGTCGCAATGGCGCTGCCCCCGGGGCGGTGTCGGACAGCGACGGCACAAATGTGTTGGAGCGCGGCGATCTGGCCATGGATCAGGAGAGGCACACCTGCACCTGGCAGGGTCGTCCGGTCACGCTCACGGTCACCGAATTTCTTATCCTGCACTCCCTGGCCCAGCGCCCGGGCGTGGTGAAAAGCCGCGATGCTTTGATGGATGCGGCCTATGATGATCAGGTCTATGTCGATGACCGCACCATCGACAGCCACATCAAGCGGCTTCGTAAGAAGTTCAAAATGGTCGATGACAGTTTTGAAATGATCGAAACGCTGTACGGCGTCGGCTATCGCTTCCGCGAGGCTTGATCGGCAGGCCGTGGAAGACGCGCGCGCCCACCGCGATGAAGCGAGCTCGTCCGGCGAGCTGACTCCCAACGGGTCAGCGCAGGACGAGCTGGCGCACCATGCGGCGCCCGGCGATGCAGAACAAATTGCCGACACTCAAATGACCAAGGGCGTTGCGCAAACGCTGTTGGCAAAGGCAAGGCTGCCACTGAGCCTGTTGCGCCGCGCCGCGCGCTGGCTGTTTTTCAGCAGCCTTACCCGGCGGATCATCTTCCTCAATCTGGCGGGCCTTGCGGTTCTGGTGACGGGTATCCTGTACCTCAACCAATTCCGTGAGGGTCTGATTGATGCCCGTGTGGAGAGCCTGCGGACCCAGGCTGAGATCATTGCGGGCGCCATCGCGGCTCAAGCTACGGTTGAACGTGGGGCCATCACGGTTGATCCTGAAATCCTGTTGGAACTGGAAGCGGGGGAGAGCACCAGCCCCCGGTCCGACACGCTGGCTGCATTGGACAGCGGCATAGACCCGGTTCAGGTGGCGCCAGTCCTCAAACGTCTGATCTCCCCCACCCGCACTCGGGCGCGTATTTTCGACAATGAAGCGGTCTTGTTGCTGGATTCACGCAACATTTACTCGTCAGGCCAGGTCCTGCGGTTTGAGCTGCCGGACCTTAACCCCGCGCCCCCAAGTTTTGCCGAGCGATTGGGCGCTTGGTTGCAAGGGCGCTTTGGCGACAGTCCGTTTATGCAGGCAACCGATGGCCCCCGCGCGGATCCGGAAACGTTTGATGAAGTTGTGACTGCCCTGACCGGCACAACACGCGTGTCATTGCGAAATGAGGATAATGGCCTTGTCGTCTCCGTCGCTGTGCCGGTTCAGCGTTTCCGCGCGGTCTTGGGCGTGCTCTTATTGTCCACCCAAGGATCCGACATTGACGAGATCGTCCGCTCCGAACGGCTGGCCATTGTCCGTGTGTTCCTTGTCGCCGCTGGGGTGGCAATTGTCTTGTCAGTGGCTTTGGCGAGCACCATCGCCACGCCGCTCACCCGCTTGTCCGCCGCTGCCCGCAATGTGCGGCGGTCTGTGAAGGCACGAAAACAGATTCCCGATTTTTCCGATCGCGGTGATGAGGTGGGCGAACTGTCCGCATCAATCCGGGGCATGACGTCGGCTCTATACGCTCGGATCGATGCCATTGAGAGTTTCGCGGCAGACGTCAGCCACGAATTGAAGAACCCGCTAACCAGTCTGCGCAGCGCGGTGGAAACTTTACCCCTGGCCAAGAAGCCAGAGATGCAAGAGCGATTGCTTGAGGTCATCCAGCACGATGTTCGCCGCCTTGACCGCCTGATCACCGATATATCTGATGCATCGCGGCTGGATGCAGAACTTGCGCGTGAGGATGGCGAGCCGGTGGACCTGGAAACGCTCCTGTCCGATCTTGTCAGGGCGAGCGCCATCGTTGGATCCAAACGCAAGCCCATGGAGATCAAGCTGGACGTCAAGCCGCCCCCGCGCGGGGCGGGCAAGGTTCCCTTTCACGTGACGGGGTTCGAGTCCCGGCTCGGTCAAGTCTTCAGCAACATTATCGAGAATGCGCGCTCCTTTGTTCCCGACCCCGACCCCGAGCTTGGCCAAGTCGGCGGCAAGATGAGTGTCACCCTTCAACGCATTGCAGATCGTGTGGAGATCACGTTCGAGGACAATGGTCCCGGCATTGCTGCCAAAGACATTGATCGGATTTTTGAGCGCTTTTACACCGACCGCCCAGGTGCCGAGAGTTTCGGCCAGAATTCCGGCCTTGGCTTGTCCATCTCCCGCCAGATCATGGAAGCCCATAATGGCAAAATCCGTGCTCAGAATGCCAGAGGCCCGGCGGGCAAAATCCGCGGTGCGCGTTTCGTGATCACACTCCCCGCCATCGGCCGAAAAGCCGATAATTGACGCGGCGACCACCCATACAGGGCTTGGGGCATTTTCCGCAAGCGTTTCAGACCGCCAGTGGCAGTTGGAACATTCATGCCAGCTGCGTCACCCTTGGGTCCTTGTGCTTCATCGTGTCGGGACCGGCATCGGCAGGCAAGACCACGCTGTGCCATAGGTTTGTGGATGAAGGTGCCAAGTGGGTGGCGGATGACCGATTGGTCATGGCAGCTGGCACATCCTCATTGGACCTCAGTTGCCCCCCAAAGCTCCACGGCTTGGTGGAGCTGCCGCGAGAAGGGCCTGTTGAGGTTGGTGGCATGGTGTCGGTTCAAGTGCCCTATGGCAATGTGATATGGATAGACCTCGGCGGGCGGCACCAAACTCCGCATCTCAAAGCCATCTCCGTTTTTGCCCATAGTGTACGATGTGTGCAGATACCGCCACGTCCCGATCATGATGTTCGCGCACTGGGCCGGATGGCCACCTTGTAGCGCAGGCGCGTTGGCAGAAAGGTCCCCACGCTGCACTGGACAGTCGCGCTTGCCGGTGCAAATTTGCTGATGCGCAACCGGTGTCGCACTCGCCGGTGAGTTGAGGGAAACTCCATGATCGGTCTGGTTCTTGTCACCCATGGTGACCTTGCCCTGGAATTCAAACATGCGCTGGAGCATGTGGTGGGCCAGCAGCCCGACACGGCTTGCGTGTGCATTGCCGCCGATGACGATGTTGAGAGCCGACGCGACGATTTGCTGGCGGCGGTTGATCAGGTGTCCAGCGGTGATGGCGTGGTGATCCTCACCGACATGTTCGGCGGCACCCCGTCCAACCTGGCCATTTCTGTGATGGTCCCTGGTGAGGTGGAAGTGCTGGCCGGAATCAACCTTCCAATGCTGGTGAAACTGGCCAAGCTGCGCGCAGGGTCTCCGTTGATGGATGCGGTGGAAATGGCCTGTGATGCCGGCCGCAAATACATCACAGTGCCAAGCAAGATGATGTGACCGTGACAGACACAACAGCGCCGGTGCGCAAGAGGCTGGAAATCATCAACCGCAAGGGTCTGCACGCCCGGGCAGCCGCACGTTTTGCAAGATGCGTCGAACCCTATGATGCGTTTATGGAAGTTCACCGCGATGGTCAAACGGTCGGCGGAGACTCGATTATGGGCCTGCTTATGCTTGGAGCCGCACAGGGGTGCCACATAGATGTGATGGCAACCGGCGTCCGTAGCGTGGTCGGTCGAGCAGCGCAAGCAGCTCGTGATCGGTCGCATCAAGATCCGCGTCGTCGAAGCTGCCTATCTCCCTTCGATCGACGGCTCGCCCTCGCCGTTCGTCGTGGTCGG
>JBCBZX010000138.1:0-7714 GCA_039815105.1 Pseudomonadota bacterium | reverse complement strand
GCCGGATGCTGAATCGGCGCAAGATGATCGGGTGGTACATTGACAGATGTCACGGGCAAGAACGACCTACTGCTGCCTGCGCGTCGTCGCAGTCTGAGCGAGCGCGTCAAATCACTGCGCACCATCGTTCCGCGCCGCGCTGGTTCAGGCCGCAAAACCATAAACATGGAGCTGGAGGGCTTTCAGGAGCGCGAAGTACGCCCCTACAAGCTCAAATCCCTGCTGATAGGCGTGCTGCTGCCAAGCTTGATCGCGCTGTTTTACTACCAGCTGATTGCAAGCGACCAGTATGAATCCGAAGTGCGTTTCGTCGTCCGAAACATATCGGTTCTGGAAAGCGACGGGGACGAAGAGGGTGGCGGGCTCAGCGTTGGTCGAAGCCAGTTGACCCAGGATGCCCATTTGGTCGCAGACTATATCGAGTCCCTCGATCTTGTGGCGATCCTTGACGACGAGCTTGACCTCAGAAGCCACTATTCGGATCCAAAGATAGACTGGTTTTCACGACTTGCAGAAAACTCGAGCAATGAAGACCTGCTCAACCACTGGGAGGCCATGACCAGCACCTATGTCGACGCGCCGTCGGGCATAATCGTGGTGAGCGTTCGTGCTTTCGACGCACAAAAGGCGCAGGAGTTGGCCCAACGTTCACTGGAAGCGGCGAGCGATCTGATCAACGATCTTTCTCAACGGGCTGCTGGCGATTTGGTCAACCGCGCGCTTGCAGAAGTGGAGATCAAGCAAACTGGCTATCAAGAGGCCCTCACCGCCCTTCAGGTCTATCAAAACGAAGTAGGCATTCTTGATCCTGTGACGGCCGCACGCTCACTGGGTGAGACGGTGGCCGAACTCACCGGAGAGAAGATCAAGGCTGAAACACAGCTTTTTGTGCTACAACAAAGCAATGCCGAGAACTCCGCAACGGCCAGACAGCTCGCCGTCGCCGTTGAAACGCTGGACGCACAGATCGCCGAATTGCGCAACAGAATGGCTGGAAATCGGCCAACCGACACGGATCAACCATTGTCCGAAGCCATGATCCGTTTTTCCAGTCTGGAGGCAGATCGGTTGATTGCCGAAGCACTCTATGAAGCAGCTCGCAAGAGTCTGAACATCGCCAACACGACGGCCCTCAGAAAAACGGCTTATGTGTCAGCCTATTCCGGCCCGACACTGGCCACAAAGTCGGAGTTCCCGCGACGATTGGAGACGCCCTTCGTAATTTTCGCCGGCCTGTTCATGATTTGGGCCACCGGCATTCTTCTATGGGCGTCCGTGGAAGACCATCGCGAGTAGAACGCATGATCGAGCTCAACCGCGTTTCCAAATCCTACAAGACGACCACGGATTCCAAGATCATCCTGCGCAACCAAACATTGCGATTTCAACCCGGCACGTCCTATGCCCTATTGGGTGTCAACGGCGCCGGCAAAAGCACCACCATGCGCCTGCTATCAGGTGCGGAATTGCCCAATTCCGGCTCGATTAAGCGAAACGTCAGGGTGAGCTGGCCATTAGGTTTCGCCAACGGCTTCCATATGATGATGTCGGGCAAGGACAATTTGAAATTTGTCGCCCGCGCTTATGGTGAGGACCATCGCAAGGTTCTTCATTTCGTCGCCGAGTTTGCCGAGATCGGCGACTATATGAACCAGCCAATCCACACTTACTCATCTGGCATGATGGCGCGGTTTGCGTTTGGCCTTTCCATGGCCGTCGAATTTGATTGTTATCTGGTGGATGAAATCACCTCAGTGGGCGACGCCCGCTTTCAGGAGCGCTGCCGTGCGGCCTTTGCGTCTAGGCGCGAGCAGTCCGACGTGATCATGATTTCCCACGACATGGGCACGATCAAACAGTATTGTCAGAAGGGGTTGGTGCTGGTGGACGGCCAGTTGCTGCAATTTGATGAGGTGGACGATGCTATCTCAACTTACTTCCGCCTGAATCGATAGGTTTGCACGGCTCATGAGCGATCAAAACCAACCAGTTGTGGCAGGAAGCGATGGTGCGGTTGCGGCGCCAGCGGCCAAAACTGTTGCTCAGGAGATGAGTTCAGCAGCCCGGGCGCTGCGCTTCCAGAGCATGAGCCGCCGAGCCCTGCATAAAATAGTGGGGCTGCGCCCTCGGCGTCGGGACGTGATTTTCCGCTGGCTGTTAGCCTTGGCGGTCGCGATATTCATTGTGATACCTGTGGTGGGCACGTCAGTCTATTACGGCCTCATTGCCTCTGACCGCTTTGAGTCGGAAACACGCTTTGTGGTTCGCAGCGCGACCGCCGTTCTGAGCCGCAATCCAACCGACGATGGTGTGGGCCTATCCACCGCAAAGATCGTTCAGGACACTCAGATTACGACCAATTACCTCAACAGCCCGGGCTTAATCACAAATCTTGAAGCCATCGAGCCGCTTGAGACATTCTATTCGCGCCGTGACATTGACTGGCTATCACGCCTGAAAGATGGCGCCACAGCCGAAGAGAAGCTCGAGTTTTGGGCAACCCGCATAACAAATACGATAAAACTGCCGGGTGGCATCGTTATCGTTAAGCTCCAGGCCCACACTCCCGAAGAGGCCCAGACCCTTCTCAAGCGTGTGATCGCCCTGTCCGAAGATCAACTCAACGCCCTGAACGAGGGCATTTGGTCAGGAACTCTGGGCGGAGCAGAGAAGGAGCTGGCTGAAGCCCAGAATGCCCTGAAAAGCGTTCGACGCCAGATAAGCCAGGCACAATTGGTCTCGGGCGTGTTCGACGTTGAACAACAGTCTGAAGCGCTCACCGACCTCATTATTGAAGTGCGCGGAGAGTTGCTGAAAATTGAGGGCGAGCTCCAAACAAAAAGCGGTCAGCTTGATCCGAACTCTCGGGTGCTTCGTAATCTCCGCCTGCAGGCAGACGCCCAGCGCAACCAATTGGAAAGACTGGAGCGGGAACTTGCAGGCGATGGCGAGCGCGCACTGTCTGACTCCTCATCTATCTTCGCCCAGCTCAAACTTGAACAGGAAATTGCGGAACAGCGATTTGAGGACGCCGTACGCGAACTTGAGCGCCTCAGGCTGCTAAGCTCCACCCAACTGCTCTACCTCGACCCCGTCCTTCAACCCACATTGCCCGAGGAGGCCACCCAGCCTGAGCGCATAAAGCGTGTTGCGTTTTTCAGCTTCATCGGCATTTTCTGTTGGCTGTTTGCCCTGCTTGCGCTGCTGTCAGCGCGTAAAAAATTCGACTAAGGTTCAGCGGTGACCGACAACACACCTACAATCGAGCTGGAACAGCCACCTGAGCGCGCCCGACGAACCCGTCGGCTAAAGTCTGTGGGTTATGCGTTGCGCGAGAAACGCGATGTCATGAACGCCGTCATCCTACGGGATGTCAGAACCAGGTTTTTCAACCATGGCCTTGGCTTTCTCGTTGTGCCGCTCTGGCCGTTTTGCCACTTGATGGCCATGCTGGCAATTTACGGCCTGGTTGGCCGGGCGGTCCCGTTCGGTGATGATTTGAACCTGTTTTTCGCAACAGGCCTTCTGCCGACGCTCATCTATATGTACGTCTCACGCTTCATGGCTATTTCGCTATTGGCCAACAAGCCTATGCTGTCTTTCCCGGTCGTGCACCTTTTGGACATCGTGCTGGCCCGAGCAGCGCTTGAAGTTATCGGAGGCTTTCTGGCAATATTGATGATCGTCGGAGTGCTGGTGCTGATGGGGTCCAACCCCATGCCCAACGACCCGGGCCAAGCGGTCATGTGCCTATTTGTTGTAGTCGCCTTCGCGGTGGGAACCGGCATCATCGTCAGCGTATTTGTGATGATGCAAGAATTCGCGTTCATGGGTTATATGCTGGTGCAGATTTTTGTCTATCTGGGATCAGGAACGCTTTTCGTCACGGCATATTTGCCGCGACAAGTCTCTGAAATTTTGGCTTGGAATCCAGTTCTTCACGCTGTGGAGTGGATGAGAACATCGTTCTACGTTGGCTATCCAGACCAAGTTATGGACAAGGGTTACCTTATCGGGTGGACACTCGGCTCTATTTTCGTGGGGCTTCTTCTGGAGAGAATAATGCGGGCCCGGCTTCTGGGCGCATGAACTGGGGGCAGATCATCCGCATGTTCGCCGCCCTGCTTCGGGCTTGGAAGCGTAGCCGCGCGGGCCTAATCCTGGCTCAAAGACGCGAGGCAAGAGCAACCGCAAAGATGGTTGCAGCTGTGGCAAACAGCCAAGCAGCTGGTACTGCCGACCTACCGGTGCTGCCGTTTGACGAGCTGGATCAGCTATCTCGAATCGATCAGCCATGGCTTCTTTTGCTGCACAAAGGCGCGACTCTCCTGCCCGGCGCCAAAGAGCGCCTGGCCGAACTGACCATGCAAGTTGAAGCGGATTTGATATACGCGGACAGCATTGTTCTGGATGAAAAAACCGGATTTGAAAGATTGCATCTCAAGCCCGCATGGGACCCTGTTCGGCTGGCCGAACAGCCATATATTGGCGGTTTGATGGCGATCCGGCGCGATGTGCTCTCCGCCTTTCTGGAGACCTTGCAAAAGCCACAGGTCACCAGCCATGCGGATTTTTTGGCAAAGCTGGCACAATGGTTACCGGCCCACCGGGCAGCGCATCTTCCCCACCCACTGGTCAAGGAGAGCTTGGCAGCGCCCATACCATTGGCAGCAAATCTAGATGCCGAACCCAGGATCCGGATCATCATTCCCAATCGCAACTCGCCAGAACTGATGGCCCAGGTGCTGGAGGGGCTTTACAAAAAGACGGACTATCTGAATTTCGAGGTCTGGGTGGTTGATAATGGCAGCACAGACCAAAAGACGCTGAACCTGTATGATAACTATGCCGGTCGAGAAGGCTTTCGGGCACTCATTGAGACGCGTCCTTTCAACTTTTCAGACATGATAAACACCGGACTTGCCAAGTTTGATGCCGACGCCGCGCTGCTGCTGAACAATGATGTGGAGGTTATCCACGCCGATTGGCTGCAGGAAATGGCTTGGGTGATGGGCAATTGGAAGGCGGGCATTGTGGGTGCACGGCTGCTGTTTCCCGATGACACCGTACAGCACGCGGGCGTCATTGTGGGCCATCGCGCAAAGGCTGGACACGCATTCTATCGCCAGCCGCGCCAATGGATGGACCCGTTTCAGCGGCTCGCATGCCGCCAGTCCGTATCCTGCGTTACAGGCGCGGCCATGCTGATATCAAAGCGATGCATCGAGACCGTCGGTGCCTGGGACGAGAACAACTTTGCAGTTGCATACAATGATGTGGACTATTGTATACGCGCCCGGCGGCGGGGATTTGGCGTGGCCTGGACACCAAACGCAACACTCTACCACCATGAATCGGTCAGCCGGGGCAGGGATATTTCCCCGGAGAGACGGCGCCAGTTTGAACAGGAAAAGCAAGCCCTGATGACGCTCCACGGAACAGCAGAGTTTCAAGATCCATGGTGGCATCCGCACCTTTCAAGAACCGCCTCGCTTCCAAGCCCGCAATTCAATGGCATCATCGCTGACGCGCGCTTTTGGACCGCTGGTTGAGCTGTTTCGCACCAGCGTCCGCTCAGATTGCGGCAACCTCGGCTTTATTGAAGCTGACGGCCTTACGCCCAGTGGGCCGGACAAAGTGCCTCCTCTGGATTT
The DNA here is from genome assembly GCA_039815105.1 of Pseudomonadota bacterium. Lineage (GTDB taxonomy): Bacteria > Pseudomonadota > Alphaproteobacteria > Rhizobiales > Rhizobiaceae > JBCBXA01. Next base: position 2,060 of record JBCBZX010000138.1, on the reverse strand, counting down.
CGAGCCGCCAAAGGCCTTCAACATTGCGCCAAATGTCCTTTGTGTGGAAAGAATTGCGCCGGAGTTGGGACGGCGGCCAGCATGGACGATCAGCGGTTCCTCAAACGAAATGATCACTTGATTCAGCGGGCCTACGGATGAGCAATAATCAGTCACCAAACTCTACAGTTGCGCACAGACCCCGTTCGTCAAACATCTCTAGCGCCGTGAACCGGTGGTTCTCCTTCGCCAAAGCACTGTTCAAATACTCCCCCCGTCTGAACGCAAATTTTCCACGCAAGTGGTATCTACAGGACAACCCCGACCTCAGACAGACCGTCCTGGATCCTTTGGATCACTACATCAGGTTTGGCGCTCGTGAAGGCCGGGACCCAACCCCATGGTTTTCAACTCAAGCCTATCTGGAGCTTAACCCAGATATTTCGGACACCGGCGCGAACCCATTTGAGCATTATCTGCGCCACGGGATGAAAGAAGGCCGAGCCATCCATCCTACACCCACGTTTCAGCCCAGCCTGCAGGAGCCGCAGCAGAACTCAGGAACGGATGCGCCAGGGGGTAAGCTTTCAAACGTCACACCACCCAGCCTGGACGAGCTCGAGAAGGTCATCGCCCCGCATTTTGACGAACCGTTTTATCGGGGGCAGATGTCAGATTTGCCCGATGAACTGCAGCTGGGCGAACCAAACCAATCACTGCTTCAGCATTACCTTACAATTGGTTGGTCGCAGGGGCTCGATCCCACGCACTGGTTTTCGGTCAAGAGCTATCTGCACACGTATGAGCAAGCCCGAAATTGGGGGGCTGACCCGTTTTGCCATTACTTGTTGAAGGGTGCGGAGTTGGGTTTCCGACCAAGGCCAGGCGCCCCGATCTACAGGCCTCGGATCGCACCTGAGACGCCTACCACACAGCACCTGCCGCACATGGAAAACGGCAAACCTGAACGTGCAACCAGAATAATATGGGCGTTTGCGAAGTTTGACCCGAAATCAGAGATTTTGCAGTCCGCCGTAGCGCATATTCGCTGTCTTGAGATTGCAGGTTATGACTGCGTCTTATGGTTCGAGAAGCCCGGAGGGCTCAGCGAAGTCGACATTTACGATTTGATCGTAAAGCGGATGGATACCGTAATGGCAGACATCGTACTGGGCCCGTCACCTGCCTTGAGTGTCTCCCAACATGGCTGCGTTGTTCTGGCAGGCAGTCTGTTCGAGTCTTACGATCATCTGCTTAAGGGTGCAGGCTCAGTATTCCATTGGTATGGTGCCTTGGGCGACAGCCGCAGCGCTTTGCCCAACCCCATTGCCGCTCCGAGATTTCAGGAGAAAAAGATTGAGGCCTGGCATGCCCATAGCGATCTACCGTGTGTGGTGATTAGCGCCGACATATTGCAAGACGAAACTCAAGCTACCGTGGTTTGTGCAGCGCTTGAGCTGGCGCAACAAAACGGCTGCCAGTTCGAACTGCACCTGATCAATCCGTCACACCTAGATGTGAGACTGCCGCGCAACCTATCGACCTACGTACACGATGCGGACGATCGGGACGCGCGTTACAACATTTTTGAGCAGTCAACACTAGGCCTCACAGCGCATGGCTCGCAGCGATTGGTGTCTCAAATGCTGGCGGCTGGCCTGCCCGTGATCATAGCACACACTTTTGCCGATAGGCCGCCGGCATCCGACGGCGTGATATGGGCAGATCATGAAGCTCAAGCCCTCAGCGATACGATTGTCAGCTTGCTTGAAGATCCCGCCAGATTGGGCACCGCGAGGCAGAGCGTGCAGGCGTGGCGACAACGGCACCTGCCGGAAGCACAGTTGGCCGCATTGCAGGAACGATTAGCGCTTGCGCCAATCGACCAAGAGCACAACAGCGCAGCCAGCATATCCGTCGATATCATCATACCCACATATAATGGCATGCAAGAACTACCGGCGGTCATTGACGCTATTCGGGCGCAACAAGCGCCCTTCCCGTTCCAGATCATCTGTGTGGATTCCAGCTCGACCGATGGGACAACACAATGGCTGCAGCAGCAGGACGACATTGTCACG
>JBCBZX010000374.1:0-2819 GCA_039815105.1 Pseudomonadota bacterium | reverse complement strand
CCGATGCCACAGGCGCACCGCCCCCAATACCCGGCGACCAGCCCGAAGCAGGCCCAAGCAAGGCTCCCACAGCCGCCACCGAACCCTATTCACAAACCGAAGAAGGTTGGGACCATCGGCATCCTTTCAATTTCCAGGATTCAGTGGCCCATGTTCTGGTTGGCAACTATTTCAATTTCCGCGGTCGTGCCCGGCGTCGCGAATTCTGGTGGTTTGTGCTGTTCACCCTGATGGTGAGCCTTGTTGCAAGTCTTCTTGGTGATGCGGTCAATGGCATCGTGACCTTGGCCCTGATTTTACCCTCTCTGGGCGTCACCGCCCGTCGCTTGCATGACATTGGCAAGAGTGGCTGGTGGCAGTTGGTCGGCCTCATTCCCCTGATCGGGCTTATTTTGATGATCTATTGGACCATTCAAAAAAGCGATCCCGGCCCAAACGAGTACGGGCCGGTATAGAGACTAGCGGGCCTTTTGGCCAAACAGCACGGCCTGAGCGTCCTTGTCTTTGGACAGGTCCATCCGCTCGCGCTCATCCTTACCAAGGGCCAATCCCTTCTCGACAGCGGGGCGCGCTTTGACGCGCTCAAACCATGCTTTGAGGTTGGGAAAGTCGTTCAAATCCTGCCCCTGGCGTTCATATGGCACCACCCATCCAATGCAGGCCATGTCGGCAATTGAGTATTCGCCTGCCAAATAGTCCCGGTCAGCCAGACGTTTGTTCATAACGCCGTAGAGCCGATTCACCTCATTGGTATACCGGTTGATGCCATACTCAATTTTCTCGGGTGCGTATTGGCGGAAATGGTGCGCTTGGCCAGCCATGGGTCCAAGGCCGCCCATCTGCCACATCAGCCACTGGTCAACTTCGATCCGATCACGCTGGGTTGCACCGCAGAATTTGCCGAACTTGCGGGCGAGATATTGCAGGATCGCGCCGCTCTCAAAAATGGAAACCGCTTCGCCATCTGGGCCTTCCGGATCCACGATGGCGGGCATGCGGTTGTTGGGCGCGATGGCCAAAAACTCGGGCTTGAACTGGTCGCCAGTGCCGATATTCACGTAATGCACCTCATAAGGCACACCCAGCTCCTCGAGCATGATGGACACTTTCCACCCATTGGGCGTGGGCCAGTAGTGAAGATCGATCGGTTTGGTTTGTTGGGTCATGAACGCCTCCGTTGCGGTGTTAATTAACTTGGTTGCGCACGGCGGCAAGCGGTCGTTCACAAATTTGAACCGTAGCTGAACAGCCCTGTCAGCATGGGTTCAAGCTTGGAGTGCCATTGTGACTGTGTACCGCGTATCAAGGGAGCCAGTCATGCAACTTCGTCAGCTTTTGTTTGTCACCATCTTTTCGGTCGCCTTTGGTGCTGGCCTAGCCAAGATCGTTGTCGGCCCGGCCCCGGCGGCCAGTTTTGATATGAGCGCATCGCAAGTGATCTGCACCCCGGCAAATCGCACTTGCTATTGAGCCCAATGTCATGGGGCGCTCACAGCTGGCCGGTAAGCGTTAGGGGCTAGACAGCCACCGCCCGGCCCCGATAGTGAGTGCCATGACAAATAAAGATATGAAAACGGCCAAGCCTGCCGATACAACCGCCCCCTACGATCATCATCATTTTGAGCCCATGGCGACCAAGAACGCCAGCCAGGCCGTTGATCAGCTGATCGAGATTTACGACGCCAACACCCATTTCCTGTGCAGCCATTTCGAGCACATGGTGGAAAGTGGTGAGGAACCGAAGCAGCGCATCAGTGCGTGTTACCCGATGCTCAGCGTGAAGGTGGAAACATTTGAGCGCCTCGACAGCCGATTGAGCTTTGGCCATGTGAGCCAGCCCGGCCTGTACTCCACCACCATCACCAACCCGACCTTGTTCCGCGATTACCTCACACGACAAATCGAGCTGCTGGTGAAAAACCATGATGTGCCGGTGCGTGTGGGGGTGTCAGATGAACCCATTCCACTGCACTTTGCGCTGGGCCCAAAATTTGTCGGCCATGGGGATGGTGGCGACGACACTTTGCTGGCTATGCGAAACCGTTTTGATGTGCCCGATTTAACCCGCATCAATGATGATATCGTCAACGGTGTGTACGACGTTGGCGAAGGCCCGTTTACACCGCTCGCGCCATTCACAGCCCCACGCATTGACTACTCGCTGCTTCGCTTGGCCCACTACACAGCAACGGATGTAAATCACTTTCAGAACTTTGTCCTGTTCACCAACTACCAGTTCTACATGGATGAATTCCAGGCCATGGCGCGCAAGCTGATGGCAGATGGCGGCGGTGGGTATGACGCTTTCATCGAGCCGGGCAATATCATCACACGCGCAGGCGACACAGAACCAACCGAGGGCAAGGCTCCGGCCCGCCAACCCCAAATGCCCACTTACCATTTGACGCGGGGCGACCATGCCGGGATCACCATGGTGAATATTGGTGTTGGCCCGTCCAACGCGAAAACCATCACCGACCATGTGGCGGTGCTGCGCCCCCATGCCTGGTTGATGCTGGGGCACTGTGCCGGCCTGCGGAACAGCCAGGCCTTGGGCGACTATGTGCTGGCCCACGCTTATGTGCGCGAAGACCATGTGCTGGATGCCGACTTGCCCGTCTGGGTACCAGTGCCTGCGCTGGCGGAAGTGCAAGTCGCTTTGGAAGAGTCAGTGGCCGAAGTGACGGGGTTCAGCGGCTACGAACTTAAGAAAGTGATGCGGACGGGCACCATTGCCACGATCGACAACCGGAACTGGGAAATGGTAGACCAGCGCGGCCCCGTGCAGCGGCTGAGCCAAAGCCGCGCGATTGCGCTGG
>JBCBZX010000354.1:0-3075 GCA_039815105.1 Pseudomonadota bacterium | reverse complement strand
TCGTTGGGGGGCATCAAGGCCCTGCGTCATGGATTTTACTCGGTTGTGGATGTCAGCGTGAAATTGTTCGGCTTGCGTTTATTTCGGACGCTGGAACGCGTTTCGTGCGGCCTCGCACCCATCTCGGCAAATGCAGCCCTCTAAATGATCATTGACCATGCCCACAGACTGCATGAACGCGTACATGGTGGTGGGGCCAACAAAGCTCCACCCACGCTTCTTGAGGGCTTTGGAAAGCCGCGTCGATGCCGGAGTTTGCGCCAAAGAGCCTACTTCTGCGTAGGTCACCCTTGCTGGGCGCTCTTCGTCCGGCGGCTCGAACGACCAGAGAAATGCGGCCAAGGAGCCAAATTCTGCCTGCGCCTCCATGGCTCGCTGGGCGTTGTTTACCGTGGAACGGATTTTGCCCTGATGGCGAACGATGCCGGCATCGGCCATGCAAGCGTCCACCTCGTCTTCACCAAATTTCGCCACACGTTCAATGTCGAAACCGGCAAAGGCAACTCGGAAATTGTCGCGCTTGCGCAAAATCGTCAGCCACGAAAGACCTGACTGGAATCCCTCGAGGCAGATTTTCTCAAACAGCCGGTTATCATCCGCCACCGGGCGCCCCCACTCATTGTCATGATAGGCCACATAGTCAGGCAAACCGCCATGCCACCAGCATCTCGGCTGACCATCTGGCTGTTCGATCAGCCCTTCAGCAATTTCGCTCATGCAACACCCCAGCGATTCAGTTATGCAGTTGGTGCCCTAACATGGGGCGCACCCATACCTATCAGCTCTTATGAAATCGACCTGGTCTGCTCATGCAAACATTTCCCGCCATCGCCCACGTCATTTCCCGTCTTGATAATAGCGTTCTGCCAGCTTGTTGCACCATGATTGTCGCCGCCATGTTCTTGTTTGCGCAAGCGGCACCCGCCAATGCCCAAACAACACAGGCGGACCTGATACGTGGCTTCAACGCCACGGTTTTTGGCTCGGAATACACACCCGGGCGATCTGATACGGCCTATGTCCGCAAATTTGTTCGCGAGGTTCGCGTTCACATCGACAATCGGTCCCGCAAGGACCGGCGTGCACAGGCGCGCAGGTTTTTGCTTGGGCTCAATCGCGACATAAGAGGTATCGCTCTTCGCGTGGTGGAGACGAAGCGGGCGGCCAATTTCAAGCTCATCATTGTCGATCGGGCTGACTACACGCAAACCGTCCAGGAAGATGTCTATGGCAATCGGTCCACGCCTGTCCGTGGCCGGTGCATAGTTCGCTCATTCTTCACCCGCAGCGGAATTCGCAGGGCGACGGCGGTCATCGTGTCCGACCGAGGGGAGCGCCTTTTCCGGCGCTGCCTGATTGAGGAAACCCTGCAGGGTCTGGGTCCGCTGAATGAGGACCGGCGGCTGATGCAATCGGTGTTCAACGACGCGTCGCGCCAGACAAGTTTTACCCGCTTTGACCGACTTATCATGAACATGCTCTACGATCCGCTGCTGGCCGTGGGGACAAGCCAGGCGCGGGCGCAACCCATGTTGCCGCGCCTGTATCGGCGGGCGGTCGCACAGGTCAATCGCTAGCGGCAGGCATCCCATCCACCAAACGTTAACCGCCTTCGCAAACCGGGTGCTAACCTTGGGAAGCGGAACTGGAATGGTGAACGCATTCCTTCACCTTTGGCTTCAATTTGACGTTCATTGTTTGCCTCAACCGCAGTGCTTTCAACCAACAAGCTGCGCAGAGGAATGTTTGTCATGCGTCCTTCCAACAAGCGTGCCGCGCGTTTTGGCTCGGCAATTTTTCTATCGATTTTCTGTACAGGCGCCGTTTCCACCGGCGCAGCCTATGCGGAGCGCTATGCCAGCAACCCACCGGTTATGCTGAGCCCAGGGCTAACGGAGCCGTGGATGTTGCAGCTGGGCCATCAGAATTTGCAGCCGGCCATACAGCGGCACCGTAAAATGCAACGTGCATCCGTTCGTGCACAACATCCCGCGCGCAGCAACGCCAGGTCTGCTCCACGCACCGCGCCCCAGCGCCAGGGGCTGGATCCGCAGTTCCTGCCGGTCACGGTCAACTATAAAACGTCCCACAAACCTGGCACGATCATCATCGACACGGCGGCAAAACATCTGCACCTCGTTTTGCCCAACGGCAAAGCCCGTCGCTTTGGCGTAGGTGTTGGCAAAGCAGGTTTTGAATGGTCCGGCACAGAACGCGTAACGCGCAAAGCCACATGGCCAAGCTGGACGCCCCCCAAGGAGATGATCGCCCGTGAGGCGGCCAAGGGCCGGGTGATCCCCGCTTTCATGCCGGGTGGGCACGACAACCCAATGGGGGCCAGGGCTCTTTATTTGGGATCAACTCTGTATCGGATTCATGGCACCAATCAGCCATGGACAATAGGCAAAGCGCTGTCATCGGGCTGCATTCGAATGCGCAATCAGGACGTCACAGAGCTTTACGAGCGCACCAAGGTCGGAGCAAAAGTCATCGTGATCTAGCTCCAGCAACCCTCCGTGGTCCGCAAACCGGAAGCCATAAAATTCTTGCGCTCGTGCAACATTAAGCACCCGGTTTGCGTTGCTCCACTGCGAAATATCGCTGAGGGCTTTGACTTGGACAATCGAATACTCAATATCCAAACCTAGCTCGTTTACCCCCAAACGAACTACGGGAATCAGATTGATGAGAAACTACGTTGCTGGTTTGGTGGCGTTTTTGAGTATGACAGCTGTCGCTTCCGCGGAAGTTCAGATTTCCGCATATGGCGGCTACCAAACTGCCCCCGACTCAGACGTCACAATCACCGGGCCGAGTTTCAACCAACGGTTCAATGCCGGCTGGAATGGAAGGGCGTTTGCCATGCCGACCTAGTATGGTGTGCGCGGCACGTGGTGGCTTCCACAGTATGAAGGCTTTGGTGTGTCACTCGACTTCACCCACGCCAAAGTCTATGGCGACGCCGCTACTCTTGCAGCCAACGGCCTGACCACCCTGGAATTCACCGACGGCATCAACATGCTGACATTGAACGGCCTTTATCGCTTCAACAAACGGTTCATTGGCATTCGGCCC
>JBCBZX010000297.1:0-3877 GCA_039815105.1 Pseudomonadota bacterium | reverse complement strand
GCTCGAGCAATGCAGGGTCGCGTTCCAGCGGGTCGCCCCAGCCGCCACCGCCCCAGGTGATGTAGTGCAGCAGGTCGCCTTCATGGACTTCGATATTGTCGATTTTGTTGCCCAAGATTTCTTCAGAGCCGTCTGCCCGCTCCAGGATTTTCTTCGCGCGCATGCCCGGCTCGCCGCCATTCACGCCCCAGGGGTAGGTGAACCAACGGTCGTCATGGATGGCGATGGTGCCGGTTTGCAGGAAGCGATAGCTCATTATGATGCCGTTGCCGCCGCGGTTGAGGCCAGCGCCGCCGGAATCAGGCACGGTTTCATAGCGCTCGATGCGCATCGGGTAATAGCGTTCCAAGAATTCGTTGGGCACGTTGGTGAAGCCCGGCCACAGGGAGTGGCCGTCTGGGCCGTCGCCAAAGGGCCGGCCAGGAATGCCGCCAAAGCCGATTTGGAAGAGCTGGAACCAGTCGCCCGACTTCTCATCAAAGCCTGAGAACATCAGGTGTGGTGAAGACGAGAAGCCCGCTGCGTTTAAGAAGTCAGGAGTTTTCTGTCCGAGCAGAGCGCCAAGCACATCAAAGATACGGCCCAGAGCGTGCGTACGGCAGGAGAGGGCAGCTGGGAATTTCGGTTTCAGCAAGCTGCCTTCCGGAATGCGCACTTCCACCAGGTCATAGAACCCGTCGTTGAACAGGATTTGCGGGTCAAACACCATGATCATGTAGATGCCGAAGAACATCTTGAACATGTTTTCGTTGAGATAGAAGTTGATGGACGAGGCTGACTGCGGGTCGGTGCCTTCAAAGTCGAGGATCGTCTTATCGCCCTCGCGCCACATGGTGCATTTGATCTTGTAGGGTCCAAAGCCGACGCCATCGTCGCACAGATAGTCTTCAAAGCTGACTTTTTCGACGCCAACAGAGGTTTCAAGCAGCTGCTTCATGGCGCGGTAGTTGCGGGCCAGCAGCTCTTCTGTGGCAGAGACATAGACATCATCGCCAAAACGGTCGCACATTTCATGTACGCGGCGCTCTGCCATACGGCAGGAGGCGATCAGGGCGTTGAGGTCAGAGCGGCACCAAGCCGGCATGCGCACTTGGTGGATGACGAGGTCGACGATCTCTTGTTGATAGACGCCCTTTTTGTAGATCTTCACGGGCGGAATGCGCACGCCTTCTTCAAAGATGGAGCCGCCATCGGTGGGCAGGGAGCCAGGGACTTTGCCGCCCACATCGGTCTGGTGACCAAACATCGCTGCCCAGCTGATCAGCCGGCCATTGCGGAAGATGGGGAGCAGAATGAGCCAGTCATTATTGTGGCTGACGGCGCCTTGGCAGCTATAGGGGTCAGACAGCCAGATCATGTCGCCTTCTTCAATGTCGCCATCATATTCGTTGATGAAGCCATCGATGAAGCTGCCGAACTGGCCCACGACCATTTTACCGTTGTGGTCGGCAATCAGCGGGAAGGCATCGCCTTGTTCACGGATCCCCGGGCTCATGGCCGTGCGGAACAATGTGGCGTCCATCTCAATGCGGGCGTTGCGCAGCGCATTTTCAATGATGTCGAGCGTGACGGGATCAACGTCCTTCTGGTCAAAGGCCGCCGAGTTGGTTTGGATGATTTGTGCAGTCATATCTCTATCCTTCCTGTGCGCCTTAAACCGGGTTGATCAAAATGTTGCCGAAGTCATCGACTTGGGCCACGCAGCCACCCAGCACCACAGTGGTTGAGTCCATTTCAGTGATGATAGCAGGGCCAAGCACTTTGTCGCCAGAGCGCAGTTTTGCACGCTCGTAGATGACCGCCGGTACCATCTCGCCATCCACATACATTTCATGGTCGCGCAGTTTTGCAGCCGATGGGTCGCCGTCGCCTTCGTCAATGGTTTGGGCTTGCACCTTCGGTTCTGGGCCAAGCGCCGTGCCGCGGATGTTCACAAACTCATGTGCCACATCCAGGTTGAACGTGAACAGGCGCTCATGCTCGATATCAAAAGCTTTCTCTAAGGCACTCATGCCGTTGCCGTTTTTGAAGTCTTCAATGTCAACGGACAGTGGGACTTCAAAGGCCTGGCCGTTGTAGCGGACGTCGATTTCAAAGCGCAGTTCTTGGTCAGCTGCGGCTACACCTTCTTCGCTCAGCTCGCCGGTGACTTCGTCGGCGATCTCTTGCAGAACGGCAGTGAGTTCAGCATCGTTTGTCGTTGGCGCAGTTTTGTTAAAGCTGCGCTGGGCTTCCACCCGCAGGCGCGTGGTTGCGTCGCCATAGGCGCACAGCACGCCAGGGCTTGGCGGAATAATCACGGGCCAAGAGTTCATGAGCTTGCCAAGCGCGTTTGCATGGAGCGGGCCTGCGCCGCCAAAGCCCATGAGGGCGAAGTCGCGCGGATCATAGCCTTGCTGAACGGAGACCAGCCGCAGAGCGCCGAACATATTCTCGTTGACGATGTCGATGATGCCAGCGGCAGCCTCCATCAGGCCAATGCCAAGCGCATCGGCGATGGTCTGAACCGCTTTCTTCGCGCCTTCGCGGTCCAGCGTGAACGTACCGCCGAGCAGCGATTCTGGCAGATAGCCAAGCACGACATTGGCGTCTGTCACGGTTGGCTTGTCACCGCCTTTGCCATAGGCAACCGGGCCGGGGACAGCGCCAGCTGATTCAGGGCCAACGCGAAGCGCGCCGGTGAGCTCAGGCACGTGGGCGATGGAGCCGCCGCCTGCACCCACTGTTTTAATGTCGAGAGACGATGCACGCACCGTCAAGTCACCCACCGATGTTTCGCGGCGAAGGCGGGGCTCGTAGTTTTCAATCAGCGCCACGTCCGTGGAGGTGCCGCCAATATCGAGCGTCAGGATGTTTGGCTGGTTGGCCGTTTTGGCACATACAGCGCGCCAGAGACGCCGCCGGCTGGACCGGACATCAGCAAGTTGACCGGCGCTTCTTTAGATTTGTCTGCGCTTTGTAGGCCGCCATCAGAGCGGAGCAGGTTCAGCTTGCCGTTCATGCCCCAATTGACGAGCTCGTCTTTGAGGTTTTGCACATAGCGCGCAACCACGGGACGCACGGAGGAGTTAGCCACCGTCGTCAGGGCGCGCTCATATTCCTGCATTTCCGGCAGAATGTCAGATGACACCGTGATGGGAAGGTCTGGGAATTCGTCCGCGCAGACTTTGGCAACGGCTTGCTCATGCGCTGGGTTCACATAAGAGTTCATCAGGCAAATGGTCAGCGCCTCAATGCCTTCGCTTTTGAGCGCTTGCAGGTTTTCGCGAAGCTTTGCCTCATCAAGCGTGCGCACTGTGTTGCCTTGTGCATCCATCCGCTCAGGTGCTTCGACTGTGCACTCAAGCGGCGCCATGGGCTCAGGCTTGGGCCAGATAATCCAAGCTGCCAAGCCGCCGGGGACCAGCGAGCGGGCGATTTGCAGTGTTTGGCGATAGCCTTCGGTCACGACCAGGCCGACGCGGGCGCCTTTGCCTTCGAGAACGGCGTTCGTTGCGACGGTCGTTCCGTGCATAAAGTAATTGATGTCGCCTGCATTGACGCTTGCTTCATCGCAGACTTTTTTAGAGCCGTTGACCACCGCTTCAGACGGGTCATGGGGCGTGGAGGGCACTTTGGTGCGGAAGGTCTGTCCGCTGTCATTGTCAATGACCAGGAGGTCCACATCAACGCCAAGCCGGTAGCTCATAGTGATTTTTTCCTTTTACGTCCGATGGGCCGATAAGCCCTGGCTAACCTTGTTTGTCCCTGCACCTATGCGCAGAGTTCATCTTGTTCGTTTTGCGGCTGAGGAAAGCCCCCAGCCTTGGAAACCATGGCTGGCGTGGTGCGTCCCAAAACGCCTTCCATCCATTCAGCGAGCGCAATGATTTTGTCG
>JBCBZX010000237.1:0-4804 GCA_039815105.1 Pseudomonadota bacterium | reverse complement strand
TGCCGATCTTGCATTCGTCTGGCGTCAGAATGCCTGGGCAGTTCGGACCGACAAGACGGGAGTTGGAAGCGTCAAGTTTGGCCTTCACCTTCACCATATCCATCACGGGAATGCCCTCGGTGATGCAGATGATCAGCGGGATCTCGGCGTCGATGGCTTCAATGATGGCTGCGCCAGCACCGGCTGGTGGCACGTAAACAACCGAAGCATCGGCGCCGGTTTCGGCTTTGCCCTCAGCTACAGAAGCGAAAATCGGCAGGCCCTTGCCCGCATCGCTTTCCCATGTGCTGCCACCCTTTTTGGGGTGAATGCCGCCAACCATCTGCGTGCCGTGATAGGCCAGCGCTTGATTGGTGTGGAACGTCCCCGTTTTGCCCGTGAGGCCCTGAACGAGGATTTTTGTATCTTTGTTGATGAGGATGGACATGGGAGTTCCGTTTCCGCTCGTTAATTCGTGTTGGAGGTGTTGGTTGCGTCGGGTTGCTCGAGTTCCAGTGTGATCTGGCTCGAATCTGGCCCGCCAAAACCAACGAAATTGGTGATGGTCAGTGTGCCGCTTACTGGGCCATTGGCGCCGCCCAGGCGCTTCGCTTTTGAGAAGGTCCACTGGCGATTGGTGCCTTCGCGGCCGAAATGATGGATGGGTGCAGGGCTTTCGCCGGCAAACGTTCCTCGGTTCAGGAGCAGCAGCAGATTGTCTTCCGCTTCCAAGCCTGAATAGCCCGAGCCGAACACCAGGCATCCGAGCGCAGGCGCATCTGCCATATGCCCTTCCACATATTGAACGATGATGTCGCCGCCGGCCTTTTGATCCGGCCCCCGTTCCGACAATGCCCGCCGCCAGCCATACATGTTGGTGGGGGCGTCGATGGCGTGAGCAAGAACCACTTGGTCGCCGCCTTCGTCCGGCTCAATGTTCAGCGTTTCGAGTGCCAGATCGAGCTTCTCGAAATCCGGCGCTGTATCCAGGCACGCTTTGCGGAAAACATCCACCGCTGTTGGCAATTCGGCCAGACGCTCCTGTGCCGCAAAGTCGTGCTGGCTCGCCGCTGCTTGCGCAACCATCGCCATCAAAGCACCAACAATTGCGGGGACCTGAATCATTTGGTCAGCACCACCACATTGATGAGACTGCCCGCATCATCAACGCCGGTTTTGCCGCTGAGAAACACTTTCACGTCCGCATTGCCGCCTGCCCATGTGGTCGACAGCTGCCCGTCGGTTGCCACGTCGCGGCTGGCGGGCTCTTTGCCTGCAAGGCCGGTCAACTCTGCGATGAACACGTCCGACTTGTCTGTACCATCTAAGACCAGTGTGCAGGAGGTGGACTGGCCATTGGCGAAGTCAGGAAATGTGTTCACCAGTGCCGGCGGCACATCGCCTTGGGCGGTGATGACGCGGAAGACGCGCTGGCCGATGGGCGCGTCCCAGCCTTCAACCGTGTCTGCGCCGCCCTGGGGTTCGAAGGCTTCCAGATCGCCGGGTTCCAAAGGTGTCCAGGCCAGCTGACCCGCCATGCGGCGAATGCCTTCCAGGTTGGGCACCTGGCCGTAGCACACCCGGTTGAACACAAAGATCGAGTTCACGTCCGATGCATCGGTGGAGTCCGGCACGACGGGGGTCTGCTGCGCCAGGGCCGTGGTGCTCCACACGCACACGGCCAGCACTGCGATATGGATAGACTTCATGCCTGCACCTGTCGTTCTTCGGGGATCGTTCGATACTCCACCAGCGACGAGCTGCCGTCGGGCAGAAGCGTGCAGGTGTAGCCCCGGCGTTCCGCCGTTTCGGGATATTGTAGGATGATGGTCCGTTTGCCGTTGGTCACATTTACGGACCCACCGGTATCGATGCCCGACAGGTCGAGGCCCGACGCATCCAGTATGCGCTGGTCACAGCGGTCTCGTTCCGCAGCTTCCAGTTTCGGAAACTCACAGCCTGCGAGCGCAAATGCTCCCGCTGCTGCCACCAGACCTGTCGAGGCAGTTCTCATCAATCAGCCCTTCACGGCCTTCACGATTTTCTGGGCAGCGTCGTCCAGATCATCGGCGGCGATCACGTCCAGGTCGGAGCTGTTGATGATCTGTTTGCCCTTTTCGACGTTGGTGCCCTCCAGGCGCACCACCAAGGGCACTTTCAGACCGACGTCTTTCACGGCCTGCACCACGCCTTCGGCGATGACGTCACACTTCATGATACCGCCGAAAATGTTGACCAGAATGCCTTTGACGTTCGGGTCCGAGGTGATGATCTTAAATGCCGCCGTCACCTTCTCTGTGGTGGCGCCGCCGCCCACATCGAGGAAGTTGGCAGGTTCTGCGCCGTAAAGCTTGATGATGTCCATGGTGGCCATGGCCAGGCCTGCGCCATTGACCATGCAGCCGATCTCGCCATCCAGCGCGATGTAGCTGAGGTCGTATTTGTCGGCTTCCAGTTCCTTGGCGTCCTGCTCGGTTTCGTCGCGTAGGGCGGCCACATCGTCGTGGCGGAAGAGAGCATTTTCGTCGAAGGACACCTTGGCATCCAGTACCCGCAGATGGCCATCTTTCATGACGATGAGCGGGTTGATCTCAAGCAGGCTCATATCTTTCTCGGTGAACGCTTTGTAGAGCGTTGGGAACAGCGTCTTGGCATCTTCGGCGGCAGCGCCTTCCAACTCAAATGCGCTGATAAGGCGGGCCACAGTTCCCTCATGCACCCCGTCTTCAGGGTTGATGTCGATGGTGTGGATTTTTTCCGGCGTGTCGTGGGCCACCGCCTCAATGTCCATGCCGCCTTCTGTGGAGGCCACGAAGGCCACCTGGCCCGTTTCGCGGTTTACCAGCAACGAACAGTAGAGCTCGGTCTCAATGTCGGCGCCGTCTTCGAGGTAAAGTCGGTTGACCTGTTTGCCTGCGTCGCCGGTCTGGGCCGTCACCAACGTGTTGCCGAACATCTCATCCACGTGGGAGCGAACCTCGTCTTCCGTGAAGGCCAGGCGCACACCGCCCTTTGCGTCGGCCCCCAGCTCTTTGAACTTGCCCTTGCCTCGACCGCCTGCATGGATCTGGCTTTTGACCACGTAAAGCGGGCCTGGCAGCGCCGAGATCGCGCCTTCCACATCGTCCTTGGACAGAATAGGCACGCCTTGGGCCACCGGTGCGCCAAAACCTTTAAGAAGCTGCTTGGCCTGATATTCGTGAATGTTCATGGGGAGAGGTCTCCGCTGGAGGTCGTAGAAATTTGGATGAGTTTACCGGATGCTCGCGCCTTCAATGCGCGCGCCGGAAAATGAATTGGCCAGACTGTTGCCTGGACCGGTGTAAACCGGGGTGTGGGTGGCGCAGTCGAGTGTGGTGGCTAGGGCCGCCGCGCCTCGGGCCACGCCATTGGCCTGCTCAACAGAAGCGTCGACAATCGCGATGGGGCAGGAGCCCCCGCTAAAGGGAAGGACTTTGTGGACCACCAGAGCCTCGGCTTTGCCAATCTCCGGGTCCCCGCTGTCAAGAAAGAAGCGAAGAATGGCGGCGTGGGGCGGGCTGTCGCCCTGATAGCGCCACTCAATAGTCGTGCCCAATGAGTTGAACGGGGCGAAACTGGCCCAGTTTTCGGGCTCGGCACCGTAGCCAATGGAAAATCGCAGATCCCCTTCAGCCACGAACACATCTGTGCCTTCCCAACCCGGGCATTGAAGAGAAACTCCGCCGCCCTCTTCAAACTCTTGCAAAACCGTGCAGGCGTCGAGGTCGAGCTTGGTGTAGGCGGATTGGGGCGTTGCGGTCTGGGCGAAGGCGGCTGTCGACACCAAATTGATTAAGCCAGCCAGCGCCGCTAGCGTCGTTTGTTTGCCAAGAGACATACCGCGCCCCGTCACCTTGAAGGTGCCGGAGGTTTGTTGTCGAATGACCATGGCAACCCCGTATGCGCACCGTCCAGCGTGCACTGAACGACAGGATCTATGGTTTGGCGATTGCCACTGCTATCTGTGTCGCTGAACGCTGGGCTGAAGCTGCAAACAGCCCAAATTTGCCGTTCCGCACTTCCCGCAACGACTCTGTCCAGTAGTGATTTGAAATCTGCCATGGATATCGGCTGGCAGACGCTTGTAGCGTATCTCTCCCAGTCCGGTCGATCGGCATCTGGTGTCGTGCTTGTTACAGCCGGTTGAGATTCAGCCGGAGTGCAATCGGAACTCCAGCTTGTGTCTTTCGCTCCCACAACTGGGTCGCTACTTTCTCTTAGGTCAAGCCGCCCTTGAAAGACATACCGCGTGATGAAGTGATCACGTCTGGCGGGCGAAACACCGCTCTGAAACACTGATTGGCCTTCCAACAGCAGTGTCAAATTGGGTACGCCTGGAGGGACATCCTGAAAAACTGCCATTGAATCGACGTCCGGCTTTACAGCGAAGCTAGTGACGCCCATGCGTTGGCAACGCCAGTGATAATCGAATTCATTTTCGATCCCAGCAGGACCTTTACCACAGTCCGGTCGTTCGTCCTTCACCGCCTTAAATGGTAGTCCTGCAATTCCTGCAAAAGCCTGTGCGCCGCCCAGTATGGAAGACGCAACCATGAGTGCTGCAAGGAATACCGTTGTGCGCATCAGCTTACTTCAGATCCCCATTCAGCCCGCGGCAGGCGTCGCAAAGCTCGGCAACGGCGTCGACGGATTTCTGGAACATGGCCGCTTCGTCCTTGTCGAAGTCGACTTCGATGACGCGCTCAATGCCGCTGGCGCCGATGACGGTGGGCACGCCCACATACATGTCCTTGACCCCATACTCGCCCTTGAGGTGGGCAGCACATGGCAGAACGCGCTTTTT
>JBCBZX010000342.1:0-3222 GCA_039815105.1 Pseudomonadota bacterium | reverse complement strand
CGTCAGTGGCAGCAATTGCTGCACGGCAATCGCCTGTCCAACAGCTATACCGAGGCCATGCCGGACTTTGTGAAGTTGGCTGAAGCCTATGGTGCCAAGGGCATTCGATGCCACAAGCCATCGGAACTGGACGACGCGATCCGCGATATGGTGGACACGCCGGTGCCGGTGATCTTCGATTGTCGCGTGGCGAACCTTGCCAACTGCTTCCCGATGATCCCGTCAGGCAAGGCGCACAATGAAATGCTGTTGCCAGATGAGGCAACGGATGAAGTGGTGGCCAACGCCATTGATGCAAGTGGCAAGGGCCTCGTCTAGGGAGAAGTCTGGTGCACATAGCTCTTGGAAACCGTCTCTACTCCTCCTGGTCCCTGCGGCCATGGCTCGTGCTCGAAGCCTTTGGCATTGAGCGCGAAGAGACGGTGGTTGCAATGTACAAGCCTGACACGAAAGCGCGCATGCTGGAGTTTGGACCCACTGGCAAAGTGCCGGTGATCCGCCATGATAAATTGGTGGTCTGGGACAGTTTGGCCATCATTGAGTACCTCGCAGATCGCTTTCCAGAGCATGCCATTTGGCCGACAGACTCTAATGCCCGCGCCCATGCGCGCTGCGCGTCCGCCGAAATGCACTCCGGTTTCATGGCATTGCGCGGCGCGTGCCCGATGAACTTGACCAAACGCTTTGAGCCAAAAGATCGCGGCGAAGGCGTGGACGCGGATGTGTCGCGCATTCAAGCTCTTTGGGCTGAGGCACGCTCGACCTATGGCGGGCCTTCTGGCGACGGGCCATTCTTGTATGGCGCTTTCAGTGGTGCGGACGCCATGTTCGCCCCAGTTGTTGCACGTCTTGATGGCTACAGCATTCAGGTTTCTGACGAAGCGCGGGCCTACATGGATGCGGTGTTGAAGCATCCGGCTTTTGCACACTGGCGGGAACTTGCCTTTCAGGAGCCGTGGGCTTTGCCTCATTATGAAGAAGGTGAGAAAGCCGCCGAGGTGTTTTACGTTCCTGATGAGGCGCGCAGCTAATGGCGCCAACCGCCAGCAGTGCAACTAAGTCCGCAAAGCCCGCCATGGCATCGCGCCGTGGCGAGGTGACGTGGGTGGGCTACGCCATCTTGTTTGCGCTGGCCGTCTTCTGGGGCAATTCATTCTTGCTGACCAATTGGACTGTGCAGGAGATGGCGCCAGCCACCCTTGCCATGCTGCGCACTCTCGGTGGCGGCATTATTTTGCTGGGCCTAGCCTTTGCAATGGGCAAGCGATTGCCCGGCGGCCATGGTGTGTGGGCGCTCGTTTTTGCATGTGCAGTTCTGGGCAATGCTTTGCCGTTTTTCCTAATCGGTTGGGGGCAAGTGCTGGTGGGTGCCGGGCTTGGCGCAATTCTTATGGGCATCATGCCACTTTTCACGCTGGTGTTTGCCCACTTCATGACGCCGGACGAACGCTTCACATGGGTGAAGGCGGCGGCCGTCGCTCTGGGTTTGATCGGCTTGATAATTCTGGTTGGCCCCAGCGTTCTTTACGAGCTCGGGACGGAGGGCGTGCGCCAGTTGGCACTTGTCGGCGCGGCGGTGTGCTACTCCATCAATGCTATTTTTACCAAGCGCCTGACCCATCTCGACCCGTTCATGCTCACTGGGTTGCTTGTTACCCTAGCGGGGGTTTTGTTGATTCCCGTGGGTGTTCCAGACCTGATTGAAAATGCTGCTCAGTGGTCCGCCAGCGCGTGGACGAATGTGGTGATTCTAGCACTTTTGCCCACCGCGCTATCGGGCATTTTGACCTTCGTTCTGATTGGCCGCCAGGGGGCGACCTTCTTCAGCCAGATCAACTATCTGGTGCCCTTGTCCGGCGTCGCCTGGGGTTGGGCGCTGGCCAATGAAGTGCTGGAGCCGCGCGCTGCCATTGCGCTGCTGTTCATCTTTGCCGGCATCACGCTCAGCCGCCGGATAGGCCGCGCGCGCAACACGGCCTACACAGCCTCATCCACATCCATTTCTTCCAATAATGTTTCCGCGAGACAAGACGATGCCTGACGCACAAAAACCACCTGCCTCCGCTTACTTCATCGCGCCTGACATGCAGGTGCCAGAAACGCACACCCTAGCCGTCGTTGTTGACAATGAACCCGGCGTGCTTGCCCGCGTCATCGGCCTTTTCTCCGGCAGGGGCTATAATATTGAGAGCCTCACCGTGTCTGAGAACGCCTGAGCGAGTACTACCCGGGGCGTGAGGTGAGGATGGTGAACATCGATGCCATCGCGGTGGGCGGTGGAGGTATTCACTGCATCACGCAGCAGCAACCCGGCGTGATGCGCTGAGCCGGGAGCTCGGCGGCCCTCTGGTCGGGAGACGAGGACCGCCTTGCTCATTGGAGTACGACCGAGCGTTAGTCGCCGGCCGCGTCCTCGGCCAGGCTCTCGATCATCGTCACCAACCCTTCCACCCAGGGCAGCGCTATGCCCTGCAGGATCGGGTCGACCAACCAGTCGTCTTCGCCCTCGCCGTCGAGGCGAGTCAACACGCGGTTGCTGATGCGCGCCCCGGCGAGCCCGAAGCGCTCGCCCGCCAACAGCTGACGAGCCTGCGAGAGCAAGGTGCACAGGCGTGCCTTACGCGGCGCGGCGGGCTCCAGGTAGGCCTCGTCCGGGAACCCGTCGAGCAGGGTGCAAACACTGTCGACGCGTGCGCCAGGTGAGGGGTCCGTGCCGCGGATCACGTGCACTACGCCACCGCCCGTGAGCATGAGATCGACCAGGCCGTCGTCGTCGAGATCGCCGACCGGCAGGGCATCGAACCCGAGCAAGGCGCCCTCGGTGGTACCGGTCATGCTGCGGATCAGGCTTTGGTCTCGACCGCTGAACAGGTAGCCCTTACCGCCCTGCGTGGCGCCAACGCTGTGGGTGTAGGCAGCCAGGAAGAGATCTGAGCGACCGTCGTGGTTGATATCACCGACCGTGCGACCGATGCCGAACCCATCGTTGGCGAATTCCGCGCTGTAGACCTGTAGGCGGCTGCCGTCGGCGCCGGAGAAGACGTAGGCGCGGCCATCGAGACCGCCAAGGGCGGCGTCACTGAAGTCGCCGACGTAGGCGTCGACCACGCCGTCGCCGTCCACATCTGAATCAAAAGCTATGAAGAATATTTTATTGGTAATACTCCTTGGTATGTCCGCTACTTTCCATACCAATGCCCAACAACTTACCCTAAAAAAGGG
>JBCBZX010000426.1:0-2159 GCA_039815105.1 Pseudomonadota bacterium | reverse complement strand
GAACATGGCGCTCGTTCATACGGGCGATGCACAGTTTGGTATGACAACCATGGGTCCTGCTGCCGAAAGCCTGGGCGGCACCAACCCAATTGCCCCTGGTCTTATGATGGACAAGGCGTGCGCCATGTTCCCCATGTACCAGACTCCATTCTCCGTGACCGCTTTGTCATCGTCGGGCATCACGTCCATCGCCGACATTCCAGCCGGTGCGAAAATCGGTTTCGGCCCAGCCGGCTCCACCTCGGACACTTACTTCCCGCGTATGATGGAAACGCTTGGTGTTGATTTTGAACGCCGCAATGGTGGTTGGACTGACCTTGGTGGCCAGCTTCAGGATGGCCTTCTCGACGTGATCGCATTTGCAGCCGGTGTGCCGGTTCCTGCTGTCAGCCAGCTCGAAGTACAGACTGAGGTGAACATTATCGAGTTTACAGAAGAAGAGCAGGCGAAAATTCAGGAAGCGTTCCCCGTGAGCAACTTCCAGATTGCCGCTGACACGTACACTACGCTTGAATCGGACGCCCGCTCTGTCTCCATGTGGAACTTCTCCATCGCAAATTGCGACCTGCCGGAGAGCTTTGTGGAAGCTGTTGTGGACGTGGTCATGAGCGACAATGAGCGCATGATGAACATCCACAAGGCGGCACGGTCCACGCTGCCTGAAAACTGGGACAAGAACGGTGTGCTCATGTGGCATCCGGGTGCTGCCAAATGGTTCAAGGAAAATGCTGGTGCCGATATCGCTGACGACATGATCTATGGCGGCTAAGGCTCGCTGATCTAACGGTGTAAAATTGGCCCGGCGCACGTGGTGCGTCGGGCTTTTTGTTTGTGATAGGCTATGCCTTGCAGACAAATTTGAACTCAAATGATGTGGTGGTCGGCGCGTTTGCTGGTCATCGGGGAGGCATTGTGAGCAACGTTGAAACCAATGAGCTGGAAAGCAGTCAACCCGTCCTAGCTGAAGGCGTTGACGAAGAGGCGCTGGAAGCCAACCGCCGGACCTTCAGCGGCTGGCGCTTCAATATGATTGCCATTACCGCGGGTTTGTATGCAGCATTCCACATGGCGGCCCTCAACGGTCTGTCCATCTCCGAGTGGACTGGGATCGTTGTCCCCTTCCTGCCTACGTTTCCCTTAGAAACATGGAACTTTCGCATCGTGCACGTGGCCGGAGCGTTGATCCTTGGTTTTCTGTTGTTTGGTGCGCACCGAGGGTTCCCCACCCTAGACGAACGTGAAACGAGCTGGGTCGATAAAGCATCACTCGTGCTGCTGGTGCCCGCTGCGGTTGCTTGCGGCGCGGCGCTCAATTTCGGCGCACGCATATCCGGAGGCGAGATGTGGAACGGCATATCGCCGGAGTTCCGCAATCCTGAAATTTATTGGTTCGGTATTCCGCTTCTTGTGGCAACAGCAGGCGGTATTATCCTTGGCTGGCTGAACCGCCGGCACCGGACATCTTTCAGCTCACCGGACTTCGTGCTTGCCGTTTGTGCCGTTGGTGTCGCTATTTATCTCGTCACGATCTACGGCACGCTTATGCGCAACAGCACTGGAACACCCTTTGCGCCCATCGGCATTTCGCTTGCTGCCGTGGCCGGGGTTGCGCTGATCATGGAGCTCACACGTCGGGTTGCAGGCTTGGCTCTCGTCATCATCGCCGGGGTGTTTTTGGTTTATGTGTTCACCGGCGATCTGCTACCGGGCTTCCTTAATTCACCCGACATTTCTTGGACCCGCTTCTTCAGCCAAGTTTATACCGATGCGGGTATTCTGGGACCAACGACGGCTGTGTCGTCCACTTACATCATCCTGTTTATCATCTTTGCGGCCTTCCTACAGGCCTCCAAGGTTGGCGATTACTTCGTCAATTTCGCCTTCGCGGCCGCTGGGCGCGCGCGGGGTGGCCCGGCCAAGGTTTCCATCTTCGCGTCGGGCTTGATGGGCATGATCAACGGCACTAGCGCGGGCAATGTGGTCGCCACAGGTTCGCTGACGATCCCCCTCATGAAAAAGGTGGGATATCATCGCAAAACGGCCGGCGCGGTGGAAGCTGCCGCTTCCACTGGGGGGCAAATCATGCCGCCTATTATGGGGGCTAGAGGCGCTCTTGTTCAGAGGAGAGCTTGCGCGAGTCGAGGTCCCTGAGTTGCTCG
>JBCBZX010000109.1:0-9323 GCA_039815105.1 Pseudomonadota bacterium | reverse complement strand
TGACGACACAAATCGTCCTAAGATTCTAGAGCAGAGACCTTCAGGCATCAGCCCCTTAAACCATACCTACCGTGAGCGAAGCATGCGGCATCGCGCCCAGCCAGGCTGTTGGCTCGCTGGGTGCCGGGGTCGGCCTGTGGGAAAGCGCAGAGGTTCGTGTGAACCCCGTGGGCACCTTTGAGATCCTCACGGGCTCCCACAGCCACGGCCAGGGGCACGAGACCACCTTCGCGCAATTGGTGTCAGACCGCTTCGGCCTACCGATTGAGAATGTGGCGGTGATCCATGGCGACACTGAC
Source organism: Pseudomonadota bacterium (assembly GCA_039815105.1). Lineage (GTDB taxonomy): Bacteria > Pseudomonadota > Alphaproteobacteria > Rhizobiales > Rhizobiaceae > JBCBXA01. Next base: position 9,024 of record JBCBZX010000109.1, on the reverse strand, counting down.
AAGGTACAGTTCGGAATGGGCACATATGGCTCGCGCTCAGGCGCAGTTGGCATGAGTGCCATAGCCCGTGCCCTCGACAAAGTAGAAGCGAAGGCGAAGGCCATTGCCGCCCACCAACTTGAAGCCAGCGTTGATGACATCGTCATTGAAGATGGTGCCGTTAAGGTGGAAGGCACCAACAAGCAGCTTCTGTGGCATGAAGTGTGCCTTGGTGCATATACTGGGCACAACCTACCCGAAGGCATGGAGCCGGGCCTCAAAGAAGGTTCGTTCTACGATCCGGTGAACTTCACCTTCCCTGCTGGCACCTATATTTGCGAAGTCGAGATCGACCCTGCAACGGGCGTCACCGACATTGTGGCCTTCACCGCAGCGGACGATTTTGGCCGCGTGATCAATCCGATGATCGTGGAAGGCCAGGTGCATGGCGGGCTCGCGCAGGGCATCGGCCAAGCGCTGCTGGAAGGCACGGCCTATGATGATAGCGGGCAGCTGCTCAGCGCGTCTTTCATGGATTACACTATGCCCCGGGCCGACGATTTACCGAGCTTCGCCATCTCGACCCACGAGACCATCTGTCCCAATAATCCGTTGGGTATGAAGGGTTGCGGTGAGGCTGGCGCCATCGGTTCGCCGCCGGCAGTCATCAACGCGATCACGGATGCCATCGGCGTGCGCGAATTGTCCATGCCGGCAACGCCCGCCAAGGTGTGGGCCGCCATTCAACAGGCCGGTGTGGCCGAAGCCGCCGAATAAGGAGAGAAGGCATGTATGAGACCAATTATCACCGTCCGACCTCCACGGCAGATGCGGTTGCAGCACGCAACAGCGCGGAAGAGGCCACGTTTCTTGCAGGCGGGCAAACACTCATCCCAACCATGAAGCAGCGCCTTGCAGCGCCCACCGATCTGGTGGATCTGGGCCATGTGTCCGATCTCAAAGGCGTTTGCGAAGATGGCGACGCTATCGTCATCGGCGCAATGACAACCCACGGTGAAGTTCATGAAAACGACCTTGTGGGCAGCCATGTGCCGGTGCTGGCCGATTTGGCCGGGCGCATTGGTGACCCCCATGTGCGGGCCATGGGCACCATTGGCGGATCAGTTGCCAATAATGACCCGTCTGCCGACTATCCAGCAGCGCTGCTTGCATTGGGTGCCACAATTCGCACCGACAGGCGGGAGATTGCGGCGGATGACTTCTTTGAGGGCATGTTCACCACCGCCCTGGACGAAGGCGAGATGATCGTCTCCATCGTGGTGCCGAAAACGGCAATCGCGGGATGGTCGAAATTCCGAAATCCTGCATCGCGCTATGCCATGGCTGGCGTCCTTGTGGCAAAAACAAACTCTGGGGTTCGCGTGGCCGTAACCGGTGCAGGCTCGGACGGCGTGTTTCGCCATGCTGCCATGGAACAAGCGTTGGAAGGCAATTTCTCCGCCGAAGCGATTGCGGATGTTACCACGTCGGCAGACGATCTGTTGTCAGACATTCACGGCAGCGCTGACTACCGCGCGAATTTGGTGAGCGTCATGGCCAAACGCGCAGTCGCCAACGCTGGCGCGTAGCACCAGCGCACGACCTTGCAAGGCCACCGCGATGAAATCGCCCGCTTCGGCGGGCTTTTTTGTGCGATCGGTCCAAATGAGTCCCTGCGGGCATTATGGTTTGGAACTATTGGGTCGCAGGCAGGTTGTATCAGCGTAATTCTTTAAAGGCACAAGGAGCCTCTCATGCGCAATGTTCTTTACATCATCGGCGTCATCGTCGTTGTGGTCGTCATTCTCCGCCTCGCTGGCATCGCGTAAGGAAACAGATATGCCCAACATCTTTGTCATCATCGGCGCCGTCGTTGTGATCATTGCCATCCTGTCGTTTCTGGGCCTGAGCTGATCGCGCCAAAACGAGTGAAAATAAACCCCGGTTGTTCAACCGGGGTTTTTTATGTGAACTGCACAATCGATGGACAGTGGTTGCTTTGAAAATAATCAAAGGCGCACTTGCACAAGTTTTGCTCATCTGATCGACTGTCGAAGTCTTTTTTACGGAGCTGCTTGTGTTCAAGAAAATCGTCCTTTCCGCTGGCCTTTTAGCTGGCCTAACCGTCACCGCGCTTGCCGGCGGCCACTCAACCAAAGTGCCCTTCGCCCTCGACTGGAAATTTGAAGGCCCGTCCGCTGCCTATTTCGCGGCCATCGACAATGGCCATTTCGAAAAGGCCGGCCTCGACGTTGAAGTATCCGCTGGCCAAGGGTCGCTCGACGCCATCCCGAAAGTTGCAACCGGCGCATTCCCAATCGGTTTTGCCGACATTAACAGCCTTGTGAAATTTCTCGACCAGAACCCGACCGCCCCGGTAAAGGCCGTCATGATGGTTTATGACAAGCCGCCGTTTGCAGTTGTGGGCCGAGCCAGCCAAGGCGTGTCAGCGCCGAAGGATCTTGAAGGGAAAACTCTTGGTGCGCCGCCGCCGGATGGCGCTTGGGCGCAATTCCCAGCTTTCGCCAATGCCGCTGGCATCGATGCAAGCGCGGTGACTGTGGAGCCCGTGGGCTTCCCGACCCGCGAGCCAATGTTGGCCGAAGGCAAGGTGGACGCCATCACCGGCTTTTCCTTCTCATCCTATCTGAACCTGGTGCGCCTGGGCGTGCCGGAGGACGACATCAAGGTCATCCTCATGGCCGACCATGGTCTTGAGCTGTATGGCAATGCCATCATCGTCAACACGGATTGGGCAGCAGAAAACGCCGACAAAGTGACGGGCTTCTTGAGCGCTGTCGCCATGGGTTGGAAAGACGTGATCGCCGATCCTGAGATGGGCGCCAAGGCCGTCATTGAGCGCAACCCTGCGGGCGATGTGGCCCTCGAGCAGCGCCGCCTGCAACTGGCAATCGATGCCAACGTGCTCACCGATGCTGTGAAAGCCAATGGCATGGGCAAGGTGGACGCCGCTCGCATGGAGAAAGCCCTCATGCAGATAGCCGAAAACTACGAGTTTCAGACCGAGGTCAGCGTGGACGACGTGTTCACCGCTGAATATCTGCCAACAGATGGCAGCTTGGTGCTTAACTAGCATTCGGAAAAACTGACGATGACGGCGGGGCTTCGGCTCCGCCATTTTCATGTGAGAGAGAGTTTTGGGGCTATTTTGATGAATGACGCGGTACTTGGCAGCCAGGGCGAAGATCTGATCGCCATCAAAAATGTCACCCATGCCTATCGCACAGAGGCCGGGCCGCTTCCTGTACTGAACGATCTCAACATTGCTGCCCCGGAACACAGCTTCACGGCGGTCGTGGGCCCGTCCGGCTGCGGCAAATCCACACTCACGCGCCTGATCGCAGGTTTGATGCGCCCCGACACTGGCGAGGTGTGGTTGGGTGGAGAACGGGTAACATCCCCTCGCTCCACGGTTGGTATGGCATTCCAAAACCCGGTGCTGCTTGAGTGGCGCACCATTTTGGACAATGTGATCCTGCCACTTGAGATTGTGCCCAACAGCTTGAACCGCAGCCAAAGGGAAGATCGCGCACGGGAGTTGTTGGCACTGGTCGGGCTGACGGGCTTTGAAGACAAAAAACCGTCTGAACTGTCAGGTGGCATGCGCCAGCGCGCATCGCTGTGCCGTGCCCTCGTGCATCGGCCAAAAATGCTGATCCTGGACGAACCTTTTGGGGCTTTGGATGCCTTCACGCGCGAAGACCTTTGGCAGATCATGCATGAATTGCGCCGCCAGGAGCCGTTTACCGCTCTCTTGATCACCCACGATCTGCGCGAAAGCGTATTTCTTGCAGATCAAGTGGTCGTGCTCTCGGGCCGCCCCGCTACCGCCCAATACATATTGGATGTGGATATAAAACCGGTGAATGGTACCCATCGAACACTCGACGATTTGTACACGCCGGAGGCGGCAGCCATGCTTGCGGATCTGCGCCACCAGATCCAGATCGCCCAAGGCAAACTGCCCGCCCAAGACACGGCTCCGCCGGAAACTGCCCCGGCGGCTGCGCTCAGCGGCCAGGTTGAGGCTCAGACAACAGCCGCAGGACGGAGTGTGTAGAGATGAACGGAACGCTTCGTAAAATCGCGATTCCCACCTTGGCCATCGTGGTTTTCCTGATCTTCTGGGAATGGCTGGTCTGGGTGAATGACTGGCCAAACTACAAAATGGCATCGCCATCCGACCTTGTTCCCGCCTACACGCGGTTCTGGGATCTGTTTTTGATCTATGGCTGGCAAACGTTGTGGCGCACGGTGGTTGGGCTGCTGCTTGCTGTGTTTTTCGGCGTGGCCATTGGCATGGTCATGGGGTTTTCGCGGACATTGCGGGAGGGGCTGTACCCACTGCTTGTGGGTTTCAACGCCATTCCAAAGGCCACCGTGGTGCCCGTGATCGCGCTGATGTTCGTCGGCGCCCACGACATGAACACCATCCTGATTGCCTTCCTGATTTCCTTCTTTCCAATAGCCGTTTCGATCTCCCTGGGTTTGTCGACGCTTGAGCCTGAATATCGGGATATTCTACGCTCATTGGGCGCATCGCGCTTCACCATCTTTTGGAAAATCGCATTGCCCAAAACGCTGCCGGAGTTCTTTGGAGCACTGAAAGTGGCGGTCACACTGGCGTTCATCGGCACCAATTTGATGGAAATCGTGGAGCCCCATGGCAAGGGTCTCGGTCACCTCTTCGACAGTGGCAAGATCAATGCTGACTACCCGCTCATGTTTGCAGTGCTGATCGCCCTCGCAGCTTTGGGCATTGTGCTCTACTACATCGTTGTGATGCTGGAGCGAACTTTTGCTGGCTGGGCGGAGCGAGCTGAGACTTAGAAAAGCAGCACCAAAAGGTCTGACATCACCACTTTAGAGATGCGGAGCAGATTAAGTTGGGCTACCAGCTTGCAAAACGGGAGCCAACTATGCGTCAACTGAAATTGTCCATGACAGCCATCGCCGCTTTTACAATGGCGGTCACAAACGCGATCCCAACTCTGGCCAGTGGCCCGCTGCCTGCCGGTGATCTGTATGTTTGCGATGAAGGAGAGCCCTACATCCAAGTGTTGGTGCCGAACGATGCAACCGCAAACCCGGTCATGTTGCTGGGAAGCGAACAGCTCGAAATGGCGGCTGTGCCCAGCGGTTCCGGCACGCGCTACGATCTGATCACGCCCAACGGACATCGCATGGTGCAGACCAAAGGCCCTGGACAGCTAGTCTATCAGATCGACGATCAACCCACCAAACCATGCCGCCTGGAAGCCAAGGCCAGTGTTGGCGGAAGTAACAGTTCGTCAGTGAGCATGGTTTCTGCGGTTGGAAACTTCTCACTGGGCGGGATTGTGCGGTCAGGTCCGGGCACGAATTTCGACCGCCTCGACTCCCTGCCCTTTGCGGAGAGCATCTCCATAACAGAACGCACCGGCGTAGTGATGGACGGCTACGAATGGTTCAAAATCGAGTATTCTGAAGGCCTTGAGGGCTATCAGTGGGGTGGCATCATGTGTTCTAAATCCGTGATTGAAGGGCTTTATGCACCCTGCCCGGACGAAATTCAGTAGCTACTGCACCACTTCAAACAGCTTGCCGGTTTCGACTTTTATAAGTCCCAAATCCAGCTCCGGATTTGGCTCCTGCCGGTCGCCCGCTGAGATAATGCTCTGGCTCAGAGATCGGTTCTGCACCAGCTGAATGAAGGTGGCTGACGTGGCAAATTTGGAGTGATTGGTGCCGTCACCATCACTGACGCCTGTCAGATCAATAACCGCAATACCCTTATCGATCAGGTCCTGTTTGTTAGCGCCTGTGCCAAGGCGCCTGTCGCGCTGCAGCCTGCTGGACACCGCCAATGCACGGTCGTCCCCGGACACCACCGCCACCATGGGGAACGGCGTGGGCGAAATCGCCTCGAACTGCGTGTTAAAGACCGCCTGGTCGATATCCGGGCTGATGAGAGCGACCATCGCCAAGCGCTGCAGCACGTCGCGGCGGCCACTGATTGCCAATTGGCGTAACGTCTCCATGGTCAAATGCGTGCCCATAGAGTGCGCCAGCAACACAATGCTCTTTGCGTTGGTTTGACCCATGAGTTCGAGAAAGCGCGCGAAACCATCGCGGCTGTAGAGCACGCTTTCTTTATCGTAGACGTAACCCGCAGCACTTGCCGCTGAGGGCCACGAGAAGTGAACCGGCACGGCAGGCAGTTTCCAGTCGGTATGAAATTGCGCGCCCCGAAAAACACCCTCGGCGAATGAAGTGTTGTAGCCATGCACGAAGATCATGACTTCACCGTTATATTCCGGATTGGCGGCAAGCTGAGCGTTCACAGCATTGATGAAGGTCTGCTCGGTCTTGAAATAGGCTCCGCGCACAGCGGCAAAATGTTTGGCCGGGTCTGGCCGCCCCAGCGCCCGCTCCAACCGGCCAGCAACGTGCACTGGCGGCACCGACACCGTGATGGTACCGAAATTGAGCCCTTGGGCGCGACGGTCCGAGAACATGAATTCAGGTGCAGCGAGTGCACGGGTCGTGGCGACCAGTGTCTCCGTCAGCTGAGCAGAAGCGCCAGCGTCCGGTCGAAAATCACCGAAGTTGCGCGGATTGTTGGCACATGCCGCGAGCACCAAGGCCAAAAGCAACGTGATTGCGGAACGCGGCGGATTGCGACGAACCTGGGCTGACATGGAACAGAATCCTTGAAAAACTAAGGTTGAGAAACGGATCAAAACTGGCGCGGCTTTACGCCGATTTTGTAGAACGGCAAGCGCTATTTTAAGGCATTTTACCAAGGCGTGACATGAAAACGGAGGCCAAGGCCCCCGGTTCCAAAAACTCAGATATTTCAATCCATCAATCCAAAGGATTGATCGTGAAGATCAACCATGCCCATCAGCTGGGAATGTCGCCTTCTACGCCCATGAGATAGTAGTCCATGGTTGCCAGCACGCCGTCATCAAGCGGCTTGCCTTCTTCACCAACGACTGTGCCGTCTTGCTTGGTGATCGGACCCATGAAGGGGTGCAACTCGCCAGATGTGATGGCAGCGATGGTCTCTTCGGCCTTAGCTTTCACATCGTCTGGCATGTTGGTCAGGGGAGCGATTTTCACCATGCCGGTGTCCATGCCGCCCCACGTGTCTTCAGAAGACCAGGTGCCATCCATGGCTGCCTGCACGCGGGCCACATAGTACGGATCCCAATCGTCGATAATTGCGGTCAGCTGTGCATTCGGCGCAAATGCGATCTGGTCATTGGCCTGGCCAAACCCGTTAAGGCCGCGCTCTTCTGCAATTTGTAGCGGAGCCGGACTGTCCGTGTGCTGAGTGATCATGTCCACGCCCTGATCGAACAGGGCCTTGGCTGCATCGGCTTCCTTGGCGGGGTCAAACCATGTGTTCACCCAGACGATTTTGAGCTTAAAGTCAGGATTCACGGTCTGCGCACCGAGGATGAATGCGTTGATACCGCGGATCACTTCCGGAATTGGGAAGGAAGCGATGTAGCCAGCTTCACCCGTTTTGGACTGGGCTGCAGCGATCTGACCAAGAACGTAGCGGCCTTCATAGAAGCGCGAGGAGTAGGTCGCGACATTGTCGGCGCGCTTATAGCCCGTGGCGTGCTCGAACTTCACATCCGGGAACTTCTTGGCCACTTCCAATGTGGGATCCATGAAGCCGAAGGATGTTGTGAAAATCATGTCTGCGCCGTCGCGAGCCATGCGCTCAATGGCACGCTCGGAATCTGCTTCCGGGACGCTTTCCACAAACACGGTTTCCACCTTGTCACCAAATTCTGCTTCAACTGCCATGCGACCGATATCGTGGCGCTGGGTCCAGCCGCCGTCATTTTTCGGGCCGACATAGATGAAGCCAACTTTCATTTTGTCGTCCATTGCCAGTGCAACGCTGCCTGACAGAGCCACGGATGCGGCGGCAAGAATGCCTGCGCCCATGGAAACCAATGTTCTGCGGTTGATCATATAACCTCTCCTGTGGTCGCCCGCCCCTGCCGGACGGACATTTGATACGCCCCGACTTATCTGTCGGGCACGAATGGTTTTCCCAGACAAGCCGGGGTGTTGATTGCAATCAGGCGGCGGTTGCCGGATATGGCAACGAGTACCACGATGGTCGCGATATACGGTAGTGCATTCAATAATTGTGCCGGAACAGAAACGCCAATTGCCTGTAGGTGAAACTGCAAAAGTGTGACGCCGCCAAATAAATAGGCACCCAGCGCAACTCTCTTGGGCAACCACGACGCAAAAACCACCAGCGCGAGTGCAATCCAGCCACGACCGGCTGTCATTCCGTCCGTCCATTGGGGCGTGTAAACGAGACTGAGATAGGCTCCCCCCAGGCCCGCCATCGCGCCGCCAAAAACCACCGCCAGAAAGCGGACGGCCAGCACGCGATAACCCAACGCATGGGCCGAGCTGTGACTGTCGCCGACCGCGCGGAGCACCAGCCCACCGCGCGTGCTGTTGAGAAACCAGATAACGGCCGGCACCGATGCGACGGAGAGATAAACCAGCAGGTCATGCCCGAGCAGCAGGCGCCAAAGCGCAGAGAGAGGACCGCTGACACCTTCGGGAACGGTGCCAAGCAATGGCGCAAGTTTGATGCCTGGAACGCCAACATAACCCGCTCCGATCAACCCAGACAAACCCAAACCAAATAGGGTTAGCGCCAGACCGGTCGCCACCTGATTGGTGACGAAATAGAGCACAAGAACCGCAAACAACGCCGCTAAAATTCCTCCGGCCATCGCGCCAAACACAACCCCGGCATATGCACTCCCGGTGAGCTGCGCACCGGCAAATGCCGCCACTGCACCAGTTACCATCATCCCCTCAACGCCGAGGTTGAGTACGCCGGACCGCTCCGCGACAAGCTCCCCCATCGCGGCCAGCAGCAGTGGCGTGGCGGCAGTGATAACCGTGAGCAGGAACGCTTCTGCCAGCTCCATCAACTTGCCCCATCATTGGCGTGCACGCTGGCGGCATGCGCCGCACCGGTTGGCTCGGCCC
>JBCBZX010000404.1:0-2392 GCA_039815105.1 Pseudomonadota bacterium | reverse complement strand
GTCGAAAACATCGAAGTCGACGGCCACATGTGGCACTTCAAATATCCGCTCGCCGATGGCGTGACCTACGATTACGTTGAAAAGGATGAGGACGGAAACGAAACGCTGCGCGAAACGCGAAACTATATTTCCATTGCCACCACGCGGCCCGAGACCATGCTTGGGGATGGCGCGGTGGCAGTGCATCCGTCCGACGAGCGCTACGCTTCCATCGTGGGCAAATTATGCGAAATCCCCGTCGGTCCGAAAGAGCATCGCCGCCTGATTCCGATCATTACCGACGAATATCCGGACCCGGACTTCGGCTCCGGCGCGGTGAAGATCACCGGCGCCCATGATTTCAACGACTATGAAGTCGCAAAACGCAATGGTATTCCGCTCTATCGCTTGATGGACACCAAAGGCGCAATGCGTGCTGACGGTGCGCCCTATGCTGACGAGAGTGCCAAGGCCAAACAGATCGTCGCCAGCGGCGTTCTGCCCGACGCAAACTCGGTGGATACAATCAATCTGGTGCCCGAGGATTATCGCGGCCTTGACCGCTTCCAAGCCCGCGAAAAGATCGTCACTGACATCACGGCAGAAGGGTTGGCGATCATGGTGCCGGAAACGGATGCGCGCCTAGGCCCTGTGAAAGCGCCACTGGCGCCAGAAGAGGGCGGTGAAGTGCGTGCTGAGGTTCCGCTGGTTGAAGCCAAGAAGATCATGCAGCCTTTCGGTGACCGGTCTAAAGTCGTTATCGAGCCCATGCTGACGGACCAATGGTTCGCCGATGCGGAAACGCTGGCCAGGCCAGCCATCGAAGCTGTGGAGCAGGGGCGGACAAAGTTTGTGCCGTCGAACTGGGACAAGACCTATTTCGAATGGATGCGCAACATCCAACCCTGGTGCATATCGCGCCAATTGTGGTGGGGCCATCAGATCCCAGTCTGGTATGGGCCGGATGAGACGATTTTCTGTGGTCGAACCGAATTGGAGGCCTATGAAAAGGCAGCCTTGCACTATTCGACACCAAAGGCCGTTGATGCGTTGGCAACCGTCAAAGCAGGGAGAGCGAGCAACTTTCTGACCCGCGACCCCGACGTTCTCGACACGTGGTTCTCATCCGCGCTCTGGCCGTTCTCGACCCTTGGCTGGCCGGACGAGACACCTGAGCTCGATCAATACTATCCGACGTCAGTGCTATCCACAGCGTTCGATATCATCTTCTTCTGGGTCGCGCGCATGATGATGATGGGCCTGCACTTCACCGGCAAGGAGCCATTCCACACGGTCTATATTCACGCGCTGGTGCGCGCGGCAGACGGGCAGAAAATGTCCAAGTCCAAGGGCAATGGCATCGACCCGCTGGACCTGTTTGACGAGTATGGCGTGGATGCGGTGCGCTTCACCCTTGCGGCCATGGCGGCTCAGGGCCGTGATCTCAAGCTCGATACGGGCCGCATCGCAGGTTATCGCAACTTCGGCACCAAGCTGTGGAACGCAGCGCGCTTTGCAGAGATGAATGATGCCAAGTTCGACCCCAATTTCGAGCCGGCCAACGCAAAGGATCCAATAAATCGCTGGATCCTCAGTAGCTTGTCGGACGCGGTGGATTCAGTCTCTCAAGGCATTGAAAGCTATCGTTTCAACGACGCTGCAGCAGATCTGTACAAATTCGTTTGGAATCAGTTCTGCGATTGGTACCTCGAGCTGGCCAAACCTGTCTTGCAAGGCGATGCTGACGATGCCCAAAAGGCGGAGGCGCGTGCCACCACCGGATATGTTCTGGCCGAGATTTCAAAGCTCATGCATCCGTTCATGCCCTATATAACTGAGGTGCTTCACGAGCATTTGCGGGGCCCCGACGCTGGTGTGGCGGCGCTGGCGCAATGGCCTGAAGGCAAAGTTCGTGATGCTGACGCCATCGCCGACATCGAGTGGCTTATAGGCCTGGTGAGCGCAATTAGGTCTGCCCGGGCGGAGATGGGCATCACGCCGGGCAGCGAAATCGATTTGACCGTCGTTGGCGCAGGTGCCGAAACCACCGCGCGTCTCGCGAGGCAAACTTCCATCATCTCACGCATGATCCGCGCTCCAAAAGTTGGTGTCGCCGATGCGGTGCCCGCAGGTGCGGTTCAAATTGTCTATGCAGATGTCACCCTGTGCCTGCCAGTAGCCGGTATCGTGGACTTCGAGGCTGAAACCAAGCGGCTTGATGAAGAAATTAGCCGCAACGCTAAGGAAATTGATCGGCTGGAGAAGAAGCTAGGCAATGCCAAGTTTGTCTCAAACGCACCTGCCGAGGTTGTGGAAGAGAATCGCGAGAAACTGGCTGGATATCAGGCTGAGGGCGCCAAATTAAATGAAGCGCGGGCGCGTATAGCTGCAATTTAGCTCAGGCCGTCCCCAT
>JBCBZX010000066.1:0-11793 GCA_039815105.1 Pseudomonadota bacterium | reverse complement strand
TCTTTCTGATGAAGATCGCAGCTATGATTTTGCTTCCTCAGAGACAAGTGTTCTAATTCAGCACCATGGGGATGCTGAAAACAGTGTATCCAAGCGCAGCTTGTGATTGGGTTGCTTCGGCAACCACACGCAGAAAGACTCCACTCCAGTCAGCCATCGCCCCCTCACCCATGGCCACAGTGAACGCTATCAACCCAACAAACACCAGAGATCTCGATGGCAGAGAAAAGAGGGAGGAGGCATTGGCCTTTGCTTTAACGGGCAACGGTGCGCTTTGCCCCGCAAGCATGACGGGGATTGCAATTGCCGCGCCAAGCAACCCGACAATGCCGAAATGATGAACCGGCTCAAACCCCATCTGCACCGCCAAAAAACCACTGGCAGCGCCGATGCCGGCCCCCATGCTAAACATGGCGTGGAACACAGACATGGTGCTTTTGCCAAGCTTTGTTTCCACTTCTGCGCCCCAACCATTCATGGCCACATCCATTGCTCCATGCACGGCACCAAATACAAAGAGACCCAACCCAAGCCATAATGGGTTTGTGGCGAGTCCCAGCGCCACAAGAGCGGGCGAATACGCCCAGCCGCACCAGATTGTCAGCCTTTCAGCCCCCAAGCGTTGAGACAAACTGCCAGCAGCTGGGAAAGATATGATTGCGCCACCGGCCAGGGCCAGCAGCAGAAGGCCCAAAGTACCGGGATCAAGATTTAATGTTTCTTTGAATGCGGGAACCCGCGACGCCCATACGCCAAACAAGAACCCGTTGAAGGCAAAGGCCGCGACTACGGCTCGCCAATTGGAGTGACACCAGAAAGGTGCGTCGGAGCGAACCTCAGACACAACATAACTCCACACCTGCCTCAGCAAATGAGGTCAACTGCTCTATGGGCGCGTCGGTGACAAGCGTATTGATCTCGTTGAGAGCAAGGACCCGGTGTCGTCCGGCGCGCACCATTTTTGCTGCGCTTGTGACCACCACCACCCTTGCTGACGCCAGAGCCATGGCTCTTTTTACGCCCCGCTCGCCACTATCTTCTGCGCTCAATCCAAATTCTGGCCATAGGCCGCACGCGCCCAAAAAGCACAAGTCAGCACAATAGGCCTCGACCGCACGTTCAGCATCACTGCCGACCGCCATCGCGCCCTCCGGGCAAAGCGAACCGCCCACCAACTCAACCTTCGCCCCTCGGCTCAAGGCCGCTAGGGCCACGGATGGTGCAGGCGTGATGATGAGCCCACAAAAGTCACCGGCAAGATGCCTCGCAACGGCATTCATCGTCGTGCCGGCATCCAGAAAAACCGTGGCATCCCGCGGTATCATCCGCGCAGCATATTCGCCCAATGGCCCTGTCGCTGCGTCAGGCTGTTGTGCACGCACTTCGTAAGGTTGTGCATGGGCGGCAATCGGGATCGCGCCGCCCCGCACACGGCGCACAACGCCTTTGGCCTCAAGTGCGATGAGGTCTCGGCGGACGGTGTCGACCGAAATTTCCAGCTCTCTCGCCAGAGCGGTGGCCACAAGAGGTTTGGAGGGGTCAAGTCGCCCTTGAATGATGTCTTGGCGCGTATCGGGGTTGTTCAAATCCAACATTGCATAAACTTGCATGATTCTTCATAAACACGCAAGTTCATGCATAAAACTGCAATTCATGGCCGATGAGACCAACCCGCCGGCTCCGGCAGCTTGTTATTGATATGACTGCGCAAGTAGCGTTCAAACGCCCTTGCAGCAGCCACGGTCTGGAGGCGGGCAATGTGCTTTTTGGCCAATGCCCGCGCCCGAGTTTTGCTTAATATCCCTCTGCATTGCCCGGCACGATCTTGCTGATCGTACCTGCATCTTTGCCGTCCGGACCCACATAGGTGAAAACGCCGTTTTCATGACGAATTTTCCAGTCTCCGGCAGGGCCATTGTCCCACGCCACATGATATCCGTCTGATTTGAGCGTGAGTTGACCTTCCATGGCGGGCACACCCGGCAAGGTCATGTGCGCCTCGGTTTCACTTGGGTAGTAGATGACAGCATCCACCTCCTGTCCCACATCCACATAGTGCGTGTTGCCGATCATAATGACGGACAGGATTAGTTTCTCTAAGATTCCCATTCTGGGCCTCCGAATTTGGGGTTTAAAGTTTGATTTGGTAGTGCCTGCGCCACGCAGAATGGTGGTCAAATTCCGCGTGTGTTGACCAAGCGAGCATGAGGTAAACAGAGGCGTCGGGCCCGAGGTCCAAGCCAGGTCTTTCGCGGACCACCAATGGCAGGGATATTTCGAGCTCAGATTTACCGCCTGTTGAGCGCCCACCTTCGACGGTGAAAACCTCACTCAATCCCAACTCGCCAACGTTTGTGCCCGGCGGGGCAAGTGCAAGCCGTTCTTGTGATGAAATTGCAGGCTGAGAGGTCACCGCCATCAAGAAGCGCGTTTCAAACAATGTGGATTTCGAGTTGAATCCGATGGCAAGCCAACCCAGAGTGGGAGCCACCAAACGGCATCTCAGCGCCGTGGCAGTGTGAAACCACTCGAAATGAACCCCATCTTCTTCAAACACATTTACCCTCGAACTGGCGTAACCAGACGCATGAGCCACCCCCACGCAAACCGCCCCGCAGCCAAGGCTCAGAAACTGTCTTTTGGAGAGTGGCACTTGCTTCAACTCCTTTGGTCAAGTAAATTGACGATTATGCCTCTTGTGGAATTTAGTCAAGTGTCTTGACGAATAATTTTATGGACCAGCCGAAACCGATTGACCACGTTGGGTGGGACTTATTCCGAGCCTTTGCGGAGTGGAAGACGCGCTTCCATGACAAAATGGAAGATCGCGGCTTTGCCTGGATGAAGGAAGCGCGGGGAAGCCTCATCCAGCATATCGGCCCAAATGGCATTGCGCAGGCCGCGCTGGTGCGAAAGTCCGGCATGACCAAGCAGGCCGTTCAACAGCATGTTGATGGCTTGGTGCGCGATGGCATCGTTGAGCGGGTGGCGGACGAGAAAGACGCGCGCCAGAAAAGGGTGCAACTGACCGCCAAAGGCCATCAAACTGCGGAAATCGCAAATCAGGTGAAGACAGAAATAGACTTGGAATTTGCCCAGATCGTAGGTGCAGCGAGATATGCTACATTCAAGTCCGCGCTGGCCGCCATCATAGATGGTGACGGGGCCAGCTAAACTTTCCAATAGTCAGACGAGCGGTCCTTGGGGTCAAACCCGCTTGGCGTCTTCCAGAACGTTCAAATCCATATGATTGCGCATGTAGCGTTCGGAGGCCTTTTGGAGCGGCTGGAAGTCCCAAGGGTAATAGTCGCCTTTGCGCAACGCATCATACGTGACAAGGCGGCGTGCTTGGCTCTGGCGCACATCCTCATCGAAACGGTCCAGATCCCAACGCGCATCCGCCAGAGCCTGAAAATGCGCCAGCGTACCTGCATGTGCTGGGTCTGTAGCCAGGTTGGTTAGCTCGTCGGGATCATTCGTCAGATCGAACAATTGCTCCGGGTCCCTGCTTCCGTCCGGCAAAGTGGCGCTGCGAGTGAATTTGAACCGTGCTCCATCCACCTGATCCACCAGCGCAACAATAGGCGCATATGTGCCCTCGGCCGCATACTCCATCGCCACAGGTTGCCGCTCATGCCTGGCGGCCACCGGCGCGAGGTCCACCCCTTCGGTCCACGGCATCACATCCGCCATATCGGCCCCCGACAGGGCTGCAAGCGTTGGCGCCAGGTCGATTGACGACACCGGCACATCCACCCTGCCCGGCGCAAACACGCCAAGCCTCTCCGGCGCAGCGATCATTAACGGCACTCGGCTGGAGCCTTCGAAAAAGCTCATCTTGAACCACAGGCCCCGGGCCCCCAGCATGTCGCCATGGTCCGATAGGAAGACCACAACCGTGTCTTCAGCCTGCCCTGTGCCCTCCAGCGCTTCAAGCAATTGGCCGACCTTCTCGTCGAGGTAGGAGATATTGGCAAAGTAGGCCCGGCGCGAGCGGCGCACATCATCCTCGGTCACATCGTAATTGCCATAGTCATTGGCCTGCAAAATGCGTTGGCTGTGGGGGTCGTGTTTCTCGAACGGCATGGGCCCTACACAGGGCATAAGATGCTCGCAATCCTCATACAGATCCCAATATTTCTGACGCGTCACATAGGGGTCGTGGGGGTGGGTGAAACTCACCGTAAGACACCATGGCCGCCCGCCACCTGCATTGGCCCCAGCGCCCCGGGCGAGATCATAGATCTTCGCCACGCCGTGGTGGGCCACTTCGTCATCATATTCCATCTGGTTGGAAATCTCGCCCACACCGGAGCCCGTGACAGACCCCATATTGTGGTACCACCAGTCGATCCGCTTACCGGGTTTGCGGTAGTCCGGCGTCCAGCCAAAATCGGCGGGGTAAATGTCGGTGGTGAAACGATCTTCCATTCCATGGAGCTGGTCCGGCCCCACAAAATGCATCTTGCCGCTGAGCGCCGTGTAATAGCCCGCCCGGCGCAGATGATGAGCGTAAGTGGGAATGTCGGACGCGAACTCAGCAGCATTGTCATACACCCGCGTACAGCTGGGCAGTTGGCCGGACATAAAGCTGGCCCGCGCGGGCGCGCAAAGGGGCGAAGCGTTGTAAGTGTTGGCAAAGCGCACGGACCGGCCAGCCAGCTTCTTCAGGTTGGGCGCGTGCAGCCAGTCTGCCGGGCCATCGGGAAACAAGGTTCCGTTGAGCTGGTCCACCATAATGATGAGAATGTTGGGCTGCGTCATATACGGGTCCTCCTCCTGTCATCATTCGCCGGATTCTGCCGCCTCCACAATCGACATCGCGACTGTCTGCTTCGGCATCAGCACAATGAACGATTTCTGAACGCCCTGTTCAAAGTGAGTTCAACGGCATCTTTCTATGATCATCCCATCGGACGGGCAGCCGTTCGCAACAAACAAAGAGCACAGAGAGAGAACGTTATGAAGAAGATTATCATTGACGCAGCCGCAGTCATCGCACTTGTCAGCCTCGCTGTCGCCGGCGGCATTGGATCCGCCAATGCAGAGAGCCGCCCCGGCATCGCCATCACCACATTTGTGGGTGTGCCAGCGCAGACTGCAGGTAAACCAAAGCCAAAACCACGGGACAATGTCGCGCATGCCTGGACATCGGCCTGCTACGCCGAGTTTGGCCCCAATGCAAAATGGCCTTCGCCAGCTGGACTGGAAAAGTGCCTGGCCATGTAGCTCTTTCGGCCCAGCCACAGGCCAAAGAGCCGCCCGCTTCACGCTCTGTTTCCGGCGTGTTGCGGGTGACTTGCGTTTGGGCCTTCCGCTCAGCATATCAAAGCGCATGACCACACAAGCAAAATGGCATATCGCTGCCCTCTACAAATTTGTGGCGCTGCCTGACCACGAAACCCTTCGCACGCCGATCAGAGAAACTGCTGCAGCCTATGGCCTTTGCGGCACATTGCTGATCGCGCCCGAAGGCATAAACGGCACCATCGCCGCGTCAGCCAGCGGCCTGCAAGCATTTCTGGCTTGGCTCGAGAATCTGCAACATGCGGGCGGCCAACCGTTCACCTCCTTGGAGTGGAAAGAGAGCGCTGCCGCGGAAAAACCCTTCAAGCGCATGAAAGTGCGCCTGAAGCGCGAGATCGTCACCATGGGAGTGGAAGGCATAGACCCGCGGCACGTTGTGGGCACCTATGTGGAACCTGCCGAGTGGAACGCGCTCATTGACAAGCCGGACGTGACAGTGATCGATACACGCAATGATTATGAGATCGCGATTGGCACATTCGACAGGGCCATCGACCCAAAGACCCAGAGCTTCGGGGAGTTCCCGGATTGGGCAGCAGACAATTTGCCAGACGACAAACAGGCCCCCATCGCCATGTTCTGCACAGGCGGCATACGCTGCGAAAAATCCACAGCGCTCCTTAAAAGTCGAGGCTATGAAAACGTATTCCACCTTAAGGGCGGTATTCTCAAATATCTCGAAGAAGTGCCAGAGGAACAGAGCCGCTGGCAGGGCGAATGCTTCGTGTTTGACCAGCGCGTCAGCGTCGGCCACGGCCTCATCGAAGGCCCCCACGAGCTGTGCCATGCCTGCGGCCTGCCCCTGACGCCAGAGGATATGGCGCGGGGTGAGTATGAAGCAGGGGTCAGTTGCCACCATTGTATCGACCGCTACAGCGAAGATGATCGCGCCAGATTTCGCCAGCGGCAGATGCAGCGCACTAATGGCCGACAGGGGGCACCAAGCTGAACGCTTGGCCTCTGGCCGCCATAGTGCCACTGTGATCACACAATAGTACCGGCGCAAAGCCGAGCTGTGCGCTCAAAAGGAGCAGATCGTGATCACAATCCTTGGGTTATTTAAGCCCCTCGCTGGAACCATGTTCATCGTAACACTAGCTGCGGTGCTGGGCACGGTGGGAACGTCCAGCGCACATGCGTCCTTGAAGGCTTGTAATGAAACCAATGTTCGGGCCAGCGTTGCCATAGGCTATCGCGAGGCTGACGAGTGGGTGTCAGAAGGCTGGTGGGTTGTCCCCCCCGGCGAATGCAAAACAGTTATAGGCGACGATCTGGTCCTGAAGCGTTACTATTGGCGAGCGACGGGCAAAGGGCAGAACTGGTCGACATCACGTTTTATGTTTTGTGCCAGCCGCGAAGTGTTCACCATCATTGGTGACAAGAATTGCCAAGACCGGGGCTACACTTCTGAGGCCTTCAACGAAATCGTGCTCGATGAAGGGCAACGCGGCTACACATTGAGCCTTTTGCCCACCCAGCCAAAGGCTGACGGAAAACAAGCCCTACCGGACGACGCCACCGAACAGGCGGGGACCAGCACTATCCCAGGCAGCCAAATGGCGCAAACCAGTACCGCTCAGCAATTTCCCGCAGGCAATATGGATGCCCGGGGAACGCATGGTGAGCCTTTCAGCGTGACGGGCATTCTGAGCAATTGCCAATTGGATGGTGAAAGCTACTCCTGCGACTTGTTGGCAAACGGCTTCCGTTACGTGGCAGGCCCCACAAACCCCACACCCTTCGCCCTGCTTGAAGCACTGGAAGGGTTTGCATACGAAAACCCCGTTTCTACCATGAGCTGGACCGGCGACATCGTGTTTTACGAGGGCAATATGGCTCAAGTCGTTTTGCGTGATGTATCGCCGGCCGCACCCGGGCCCTATGCGAACGTTTATCAAGCCCTTCAAGGCTTGTGGGATTCAAATGAAGATTCGCAATCACAGCTTCTCATAGCAGGTGGCGAGATGACATTTTTCCACGCCAACATTCCGCAAATTTCAGCCTTCATGGAGATCACCAACCAGAAACACGCAAGCTGCGAAGGCCCGGGGGACGAGGGGACATATATCATTTCCCGCGACTATGGTGACGATGCGAATGAGGAGCCCTATTGCTACTCTATCGTTGAGCTGACCGACACCAACATGTCGCTATTCCCGTTGGGCACCATGCGAGACCTGGAGTTCTCCCGGAACAATTAAATCGAAGAACAATTAAACCCAGGAACAGTTGAAAAAGGCGTCAATCAACGCTCCTCAGATCATGCTGTGCCACCAGCGCAATGCGGTCAGCGCCCGAATTGAAGCCCATGCTACGATGTTCGGGATAGCACTAGCCATTCCCGCCAATCGGCATACAAAGGGCCAATGGCATTTTTGAATCGCCGCACGGCTCCCAACATTTTTACGCTTGTTCTCATCGCCGGTCTTGGCGCGGCGAGTCTGAATATTTTCCTGCCGTCCATGCCGGGCATCGCAGCGCACTTCGACGTACCCTACGCCACGGTGCAGCTTCTGGTGTCGGCCTATCTGGCCGGCACCGCCGTTATGCAGATCATCATTGGGCCATTATCCGATCGCTATGGGCGGCGACCGGTTCTGCTGGCCTGCTTTGGCATTTTCCTCGTCGGCACTGCCATCTGCGCCACTGCCAACAGCTTCGCCATGCTCATGTTTGGCCGCATGGTGCAAACGGTCATCGTGTCCGGCTTTGCCCTAAGCCGCGCCATCGTGCGCGATATGGTGGGCACGGAGGAAGCCGCGTCCATGATCGGCTATGTGACCATGGGCATGACGCTGGTGCCGATGATCACACCAATTATAGGTGGCTATTTAGAAGAGTGGTTTGGTTGGACCTCCACCTTCCAATTTCTGTTTCTGATTACAACCGCCGTTTTGGCAATTGTGTGGATGGATTTGGGGGAAACGAACCGCACGAAATCGGGCAGCTTCTCAGCTCAATTCAAAGCCTATCCTGAACTTCTGCGCTCACGACGCTTTTGGGGATACACAGCAACGGCGGCCTTCGCCTCAGGTGCCTTCTTCGCTTTTCTGGGCGGTGGCCCCTATGTAGCCACCGTAATTCTGGGCATGGAGCCCGCCGATGTTGGCAAAAGCTTCCTCTTCATCGCGTTGGGCTATATGGCAGGCAACTTCATTTCGGGCCGCTACGCTAAACGTGCGGGCATCACACCCATGATGGCGATTGGCAGCGTCATCGCGTGTTTTGGCCTGCTGCTTTCACTCGCCCTGTTTCTCGTCGGCTTTAGCCACCCCATGACCTTCTTTGGACCAATCTTCTTTGTTGGCCTTGGCAACGGCATGACCTTGCCGAGCGCCAATGCAGGCATGGTCTCAGTGCGGCCTCATCTCGCGGGATCAGCATCAGGGTTGGGCGGCGCTTCCATGATCGGCGGCGGCGCGGCCCTATCGGTCATTGCTGGGCAATTGCTCAACCCCGAATCCGGCGTTTACCCGTTGCTCCTCGTCATGCTGACCTCATGTGCGTTGGGGGTGCTAGCAACGCTTTATGTGCGCTATGTAGACGCCCAGGTGGCGCGGGAGGCGGCGCAAAAAGCAACCGCCCAACCGTAGGTTTGGTTCAGCCAGCCAGCACCTGCCAGCCAAGCACTAAAATGCACCCAAACCCGGCGGTGAAAATGATTGCGCGCAGCGCCCATTCCGGCTTACCAGTCATCATCACCACAGCATGGGCCAAGCGCAGGACTACAAATATCCAGCACGTCCAAACCGTGACGGCATTGGATACGCCAGCCAAGTGAGCAATTACCACCAGAATTGCGAATGGCAGCAATTGCTCCAGCAAATTCAAGTGCGCTCGGAAGCGTCGCCGCATAAAGTCTGGCTGCTTGTTCACATCGGGTGGTGACACGAACGGATTGGTGCCATCCCCCGGCTGCAGATTTACAGCGATGATATAGGGTATCCAAAGCCCACCGGCGAAGACTGCCAGCAATGCCAACGCGGTCAATTCTTGTGTCATTGTGATGCTCCTCAGGCAGCATTGAGGGGAAAGCGCATGCCCTGCCCCGTTTCAAGATAGGATTTCAGGCTTGCGAGTGTTTTGGCCCAGCCATCGGCCACGCCTTCGAGGCCCGGCGTCAAACCAAAGTGCAGAACCGTCAGCTTGGAAGCGCCGTCGACCTCTTCGATCTCATACCGGCATCGCGATGCTGGCAATTCGCCGCTCGGCCCAGGCCAGCGTGGCTCAAAGCTGCACTCCAGAACACGGGTGGGTTCTTGGAACAAAATTTCCATTCCGAGCATCGGCGAGCCATCCGGGTACAATTGATCCAACCGCCCGGGTTGGTCGGCTTCGGGGGGCATGGAGCCACCCAGAAACTGGTAGCGATTAACATGCTCCGCTTGCGTCAGCGCGTCCCAAACAGCCTGGGGTGAGGCGTTGATATAGGTCGCCAAAACAAAGTCCGGTTTCGCATCCTCAGTCATATTTTCTGCTCCTTCTGCCAGCTCTTTAATGTCAAGGATTTGCTGCGCCAGCGGCTTCACCCGAAAGGGTTCGACCCAACGATCCAAAGCCGCCTGCAACGGAACGGCATTCAGATAGTGATGTTTGAAGCGGCCCGCTTTGCGGGTGCTCACCAGATTTGCCGCTTCCAGAATTTTGAGGTGCTTCATGACGCCAAATCGCGTCATGCCCAGTCCGCCCTCGAGCTCTGTGAGGGTTTGACCGTCCTTTTCGCGCAAGCTGTCGAGCAATGCGCGGCGCGTGGTGTCGGCCAGGGCTTTGAAAACATCATCCATACAATCGTTATATGTGACTATTTAGTCACCTGTCAAATCAGCGCTATTTGTCGCGGATGCTCAAGGTCAAAAACTGAAGCGTCGAGGCTAGGAAGCTTGCCCCTGTTTGCGGGGCAAGGCCACGACATAGGGTGTGGTGGCAGCAACGCGCGCCTGGCGCTCAACAGCGCGTTGTGATGCGCTCACAGCCCGCACACGGGATGCAGCAAGCATCAATGGAAGATAGGCCGATGCGTCTTGGGCATGAGCAACATTTCGGACAACAATTCGCCTGCCCGAAAATGTCCGAACCGCCACCGAACCTGAAGAGCCGAAGCGGGACGTCTTGACGGTAATGTCCTCGACATCCTTGAGCTTCAACTGGTGGAGCCGAACATTGGGAAGCCCTTTAGAAAGCCTAATCTCATCCCCAGTGGCCCAAACCCCCACAGTCCGCCGACGCATGGCCGCCAGTACAAAAAGGGTGGCAATGGCGACCAACACCCCGATTGCCCATGTCGGAAACTCTGGCTTGGCCAGCAAATTGCCCACACCCTGTCCGTAGGCGAACCAGCAAAACGCACCGATTGCTGCCGCAGTCGCGAGCAAAGGCAATCTGTAATGTGATGCCGCCCCCTCAAAGCCAACGGCAGACTTGGTGAGGGCGCCAATCCCAACGGTTTTATTGTCGTTCGACATACTGTCGAGTGTGGGAAATGTCGGCGCAATCGGCGTAGCGCCAACTACGTCTCTTGCGGCGTCGGTGTGGACGACGTCAGCTGTCTTCACTTGTCGCCCCGGGTCGACTTCAATCGGCATGGGTTTGGCTGTCTTAGCTGGCAAGGCGAAAGCTCCATGAACCGAGAGTTCGGAAGGGTGAACGAACAAATGGAATCGGCTCGAACCAGAATACGGCCTCGCCAGTTCGGCGCAACCGCCGGAGGTCCCGCCAATTGTCTTGACCGGTGTTTCAGGGCTGGTCGAACCTGGCTGACAACCTATTTGCCCAAGGATTGTGGTTGGGGGCAGTTGGTGCACGACGAACGACATAATGGCGTCAAAACAGGCCGCAGCAGGCGCGCCGTGCTGTTGGCGCTGTTGATAATACCGGCCTTGGTGGTCACGGGAGGAGCTTTCATGGGACCACGCAGTTTTTGGGAAAAAGTGGTGGGCAATGATGCGGGCGCCATAGATTTCTATGCTCCTGACTTTGAACAGCGGCTGGGCGCTAAGCCCAATATTGGTCTGGCGACACCGGCAGACTATTTCACGGGCTCGCTAGGTCAGCGGGTCCAGCATATAGTTCCCAACTATGACGCGGCACCCGCTGAGCTGATTTCAGCCATCGAGCAGGCAATGATGGCTCTGCCCAACATTGAACTGGCGAAAAAAGATATGGCGGCGGGCACCCTGCGCTTTATCCGCTTCAGTCCGACCATAGGTTTTCCCGACACGATAAATGTCCAACTTGTTGAACGGGCAAACGGCCAGACTTCATTTCTTGCCCTCGCCCGTGCGCGGGTGGGATATTCGGATTTGGGTATGAACGCAAAACTTCTGGGACAACTCATTGCGGCTGTGAACAAGGCCACGGCCTGAGCGGGCTTGCGCAGTAAAAAGCCCGGTCGAGCCGGGCTTTTCAAAATCATGAATGTCAGGGCACCTTAGTTCCAGGCGGTTTCGCCACTCGCGTGCGCACTGATGGCAGTTTCGAGAAGTTTAT
>JBCBZX010000030.1:0-16234 GCA_039815105.1 Pseudomonadota bacterium | reverse complement strand
CATGACCCGGCCGAGGCAGCGCGACTTGGACAGGCTGTGCACATTCTTGAATGTGACGGGTCCCAGGAACTGACTCCACCTGGGCGGCCACTCAGGGCTCACCACGACGCTGACAAGCTGGCCTTTGAGGCCAAATTGTTTGACATGCTGGGCAAGCTGGCGCGCGGAGTGTCGCATGAGACTGTTGATGCGCGTCATAGTCGGCTGTCTCGCCTTCATGGCAGTCTGGCAGGCAGTCGTTTGGGGCAGCGGGGCGCCAAAATTCATCTTGCCGCCACCGCTGGACGTGCTCAAAACGCTGTGGACCTCGCGGGTGCTCATCTCCGAAAATGCGATTGTCACGTTTGCGGAGGTTTTGGCCGGTATGGCCATCGGCACCGCGCTGGGTGCGTTGACTGCATTGTCCATTGCCGGCTCGCCCTTGCTTCGGCGCAGTTTTGAACCCTTCATGGTGGTGACGCAGGCTATTCCGGTGTTTGCCCTGGCGCCCATCCTGACGCTCTGGCTCGGCTATGGCATGGCGTCGAAGATTTTTATGGCCGTGCTGATCACTTATTTTCCGGTGGCATCCACGTTTTTCGACGGGCTCATCCACACCGACCGTGGGCTTATGGACCTTTCCAAAACCATGGGCGCAAGTCGTTGGGCCACCCTCCTGCGCATTCAGCTGCCGTCTGCGGTGCCCTCGCTTATGTCGGGCGTTCGACTTGCGGCTGTTTACGCGCCCATCGGTGCCATCATTGGTGAGTGGGTAGGCGCGTCAAAAGGGCTCGGCTATCTGATGCTCCTTGCAAATGGCCGTGTGAAAATCGATCTCATGTTTGCAGCCTTGTTTGTGCTCGCCGCGTTCACGCTTCTGCTGCATTGGTTGACGGGTCTGGTAGCCGTGCAGCTGACAAGGAAAGCGCGTGGGCTAACAAGCTGATATGCGTTCACGCAAGCGTTGTTCAAAATTCGCGATGAAGGTCTTTACCCGCCACATTTGTGACCAATAAAGACGGCCAACAAGAAAGCTGCCATGCCACTGTCGTTCCTCATTGTTTGCGCCGTTTTGTCCGTGATTGCGGTCATTGCAGTGCTGTGGCCATTTTTGCGCGGGCCTGAAGGGGGTGCTGACGAGACCGAAGTTGGCGCGCAAGAACGGTCGGGCCTTGTTGCTCGTCTGGCCAATATCGAAGCTGATGAGGCAAATGGCACACTTGATGCAGCTGAGGCGCAGGCGGGAAGGGCCGAGATCGCTCGACGCATGCTGGCCCTGGAAGCCGAGGGTGGAGATGGTTTGGTACGTCGCACAAGCTTGGCAGCGTCCCTTACCTTGGCCGGGGCCACCGCCTTGTTCGTCGTGGGCGGTGGTGTTGCTCTATACGCAGTGATCGGTGCGCCAGCCTACCGGGACCAGCCGATCGCGGCGCGCATTGCCAGTGGGCAGGACATCACCGTGCTCGTTGCGCAGGTCGAGAGCCGGTTGTTGAAAAATCCCGATGATGTGGAAGGCTGGGCCGTGCTTGCGCCGGTCTATCTGCGCACCGGTCGCTTTTCCAATGCTGCGGACGCGTTTGGAAACCTAGCCCGGCTTTCTGCAGATGATCAGCAACGCAGGGCATCTCTGTTGGCGAACCAGGCGGAGGCTTTGACAATGGCTGCCCAGGGCAGGGTGGTGCCCCGCGCCCAACGCATTGCCCGGGCAGCGCTGGATATTGATCCTGCGAACCCCAAGGCAAACTTCCTGGAAGTGCTGGCTGGGGATCAAACCGGTGCGCCTGAAACGGCTTTACTGGCGTGGCGCGATCTGCTGGCGCGCTTTCCTGAAGAGCCGGATCTGGTGCAATTCGCCACTCAGCGCATCGCGGCCCTGTCCAGCGATGCAACTAGTTTGCAGCCCAGCGATCAAGGACAGCCGGCACCATCCGGACCAACAGCCGAACAGATTGAAGATGCGGGTGATATGAGCGCTGCCGACCGTATGGCGATGATCGAGGGCATGGTCGATGGACTCGCGGCGCGTTTGGCCGACGATGCGGACGATTTGTCCGGTTGGGAAAGGCTCATAAGGTCCTATATCGTGCTGCAGCAAGACGAGAAGGCGCGTGAAGCGCTGGCCACAGCCCGTACAACATTCGCCCAAGATGAGGCGGCACTTCAAACCCTGGCAGCGTTCGATGCAGAACTCGCCGTAACCAACTGATTTGACTCCCATGGCCCAACCCAAAGGTTTGTCGAAACGCAAGAAGAACCGGCTCATTCTCATCGCAACGGCAGGCGCTGTCCTTGCAGCTGCGGTGGCGCTGACCGCATTTGCACTGAACGATGAGATTGTCTTCTTCAAGACACCCACCGACATAGCCACTGAAGGGCTGGAGCCCGGTGTGCGGGTACGCATTGGTGGTCTGGTGAAGGAGGGAACGGTTGTGCGGGGCAATGATGAAAACACCTTCACCGTCACCGACCTCGATGCGGAAATTGCCGTAGTAAGCCCGGTGTCCGTCACTGTGCCGGCTTTGTTTCGAGAGGGGCAGGGCGTCGTGCTTGAGGGGGAGCGTAACCTGAACGGCACCTTTGTAGCCACGCGTATTCTTGCCAAACACGATGAAAATTACGTGCCCGTTGAAGTGGCAGAGGCCTTGAAGGGCAAGGGTCAGTGGAAGGGCGCCGCGGACGCTTTGGACACTCTGGATGAGGCTGACGAGTACTAGGGATGGAAACGACGCTCTCACTTGCTGAAACAGGCCATTACGCCTTGGTGCTTGCCTTCGCGCTATCCGTCGCCTGCTCAATTATACCGGTGGTCGGTTGGCGACGCGGCGATGCGCGGCTAATGCAGATGGCCAGCCCGGTTGCATTGGCGCAGTTCGCCTTGATCGGCATTTCCTTCGCAGCGCTTACTTACGCCTATGTCGTCAGCGATTTTTCCCTCAAGAACGTTTGGGAGAACTCCCACACCGACAAGCCGCTCATCTACAAAATCAGCGGCGTTTGGGGAAATCATGAAGGGTCCATGCTGCTATGGGTGCTTACGCTGGCGATTTTCGCGGCGTCGGTGCCTTTGTTCGGCAAGCACTTGCCACGTGACCTCAAGGCGCTGGTGATCGCTGTCCAGAGCTGGATTTTGCTGGCCTTCGTGGGCTTTATCCTGTTCACGTCCAACCCCTTTGACCGGCTGCAACCTGCGCCACCTCAAGGCAATGACCTCAATCCGCTGTTGCAGGATCTGGGCCTCGCGATACATCCGCCGCTGCTTTACATCGGCTATGTGGGTTTCTCCATGACGTTCGCATTCGCTGTCGCGGCGCTGATGATCGGACGCGTTGATCAGGCGTGGGCGCGTTGGGTGAGGCCATGGACGCTGGCGGCATGGATGTTTCTCACCATCGGCATCTCCATGGGCAGCTATTGGGCTTATTACGAGTTGGGCTGGGGCGGCTGGTGGTTCTGGGACCCGGTGGAGAACGCCTCCCTCATGCCATGGTTGGCGGGCACGGCCTTGCTGCACTCCGCCATCGTGGTGGAGAAGCGAGCTGGTCTTCGTATCTGGACCATTTTGCTGGCCATTATGACGTTCGCTCTGTCCCTGCTGGGTACATTTCTTGTGCGTTCCGGTGTGCTGACATCGGTGCACACCTTCGCGACGGACCCCGGGCGCGGGCTGGTGATCCTCGGCATCTTGGTCTTTTTTATTGCTGGCAGTCTAGCGCTGTTCGTTTGGCGGGCGGATAGCATCCAGTCCAAGGGTCTGTTTTCTCCCATCAGCCGCGAGGGCGGGCTGGTGCTGAACAATATCTTCCTGTCCGCCGTCACCGGCACCGTGCTCATCGGCACACTCTATCCGCTGCTCTATGAGAGCCTTACCGGCCAGAAGATTTCCGTCGGTCCGCCATTCTTCAACCTCACGGCTGTACCGCTTTTCCTGCCGCTGCTGATCGCAATGCCACTGGGGCCGTTCCTCACGTGGAAGCGCTCAGACGCGTGGGCCGTTTCTACCCGCATGTTCGGCGTGTTGCTTCTATCTGCTGCCATCGCCCTGGGCATCTATTTGTGGCGCGGCGGCTCGTTGGCGCCCTTGGGCATGATGATTGGGTTTTGGCTGCTGTTGGGTTCGCTTTGGGAGCCGTTTTGGCGGTCGAAAGCCGGCCGCGCGCCCTTGGGCGAAACCGTCCGCCGCCTGGGCAATCTGCCCCGCTCCATGTGGGGCGGGGCGCTGGGCCACGCTGGCATGGGCATCACCACCATTGGCATTGTGGCAACCACCGCTTGGTCTGTGGAAACCATAGAAACCATGCGCCCCAGTGATGTTGTGCAAGTGCAGCACTATGAGTTGCGCTATGAGACGGTGGAGCGCGTGATTGGCCCCAACTATATCGATGACATTGTGCGCTTCACCGCAACCATGGCCGATGGCAACAGCTTCGCGCTGGAGCCGGCCAAGCGGTTTTATCCCAACCGCAACGAACCGACCACCGAGGCCGCCATCGAGACGTTGGGCTTCAGCCAGGCCTATGTGTCACTGGGTGATGTGGACGTGACGGGCGATGGAACGGCCACCGTGCGCGCTTATTGGCGGCCATGGACCACTCTCATCTGGTACGGCACGATTGTCATGTTTGTCGGCGGCTTCCTGTCCCTCATGGATCGACGCCTGCGCATCGGCATTCCGCAAATGGCGAAACGCCGGGGGCCGCAAGCTATGCCGGAGCCGGCGCAATGAGATTGCTGCTCGTCATCGCAATGATGTTCGCGGCATCGCCCGTATGGGCCCTCAATCCCGACGAGCGGCTGGCTGATCCCGTTTTGGAGGAGCGGGCAAGGGTGCTGTCCAAAGAGCTCCGTTGTCTGGTTTGCCAGAACCAGTCCATTGATGACTCAGACGCGGATTTGGCCCGCGACCTGCGTGTCGTGGTGCGCGAACGGTTGACTGAAGGCGATACCAACGCCCAGGTGCTGGACTATTTGGTGGCACGCTATGGTGAGTGGGTGCTGCTCAAGCCGCGCCTGGGCCTGCACACTATGTTGCTTTGGGTGCTGCCCGGTTTGTTGTTGGTCGGAGCCATCATTTTGGGGCGAGGGCTGTTTCGCGCCAAGGCTGATGAGACAGTTGCGGTGGAACTGTCCGATGACGAACGCCAGGCGCTGGACCGCCTGAAGGGGTGAACTGCTAAACGGCGGTGAAGCCGCCATCGATGGGTAGAGTGACGCCCGAAATCATGGAAGCCGCCTCGGAGAGCAGGAAGACGATCGGCGCGGCGCAGTCCTCCTCCGTAGCCCATCGTGTCAGCGGCATAGCCTCCAAAAGCGGCCCGCCAATGTCATTCCGACCCCAATACCATTCCGACATCGGCGTCATAACCACCGTTGGGTTCACGGCGTTCACCCGGATGCCATATTTGCCCAACTCCAGCGCGGACACGCGAGTCATGGCGTCCACCGCGCCCTTGGACGAGGCGTAGGAAATGTGCCCGGCGAGGCCCACCAGCGAAGCTTGTGACGACACGTTGACGATGGCGCCACCCGTCTGCCGACCAGCCTCGATGGCCCGCACCATGGTTTGCGACGCGTATTTGGTAACGAGCAGCGTCCCCCTGGCATTGATGTCGATGACCTTATCAAAAACCTCCATATCGGTCTCCATAGGCGTGGCTATCTCGCCGCCCCAACCGCCACAATTGACCACGCCATAAAGCTCAAGATCGCTCAGCGCGGCTTTCACTTCGGTCTCGGAGGTAAGGTCGAAGGGCAGGGTCCGGCAGCCAGTTTCGTCCGCCAGCTTGTTAAGCGCGTCTTCGTTGCGGCCGGAGGCGATGACATTCGCATCTTCGTCAACCAACATGCGCACAGCCGCAGCCCCAATACCCCCAGAGGCGCCGGTGACAAGGATGGGGCGGTCTTTAAGCCCGGTTTGCATAGGTTTGTTTCCTCCAAACGCCTCTCATGGTACAGCGTACCTTAAAGTGCCGCATCGTGAAGACAGCATCTTCTGGATTGGCGAAACTGAAGAAGGTCTGCCGACTGAGATCAACCAAATGGCGGCTAGGCGGACTTTTGGGACCTTGGTACTTAGGTATTCACTAGCGAGACGCGGTAGCTCAACTCGTGCAGGAAGGCTGCAGTCGAAGTCTTTGGAGCGTTTTGTGCTAGCTTGCTGCGGGTTTTTGAACCGCCAGCATCACACCGCGCAATTCGGCAAGGCCCCGCAGGCGACCTATGAGCGGATAGCCTGGCTGGGCCTCGCGATCTCGGTCACTTAGCAGCGCGTGGCCATGGTCCGGCCGCATCGGAACCTCCCAGTCAGCTCGGCCTTGATGCCGTCTCTTGGTTTCTTCCGACAACAAGGCCGATACGGCTCCAACCATGTCGGTGTCACCGAAGAGGTGCTCGGATTCCACGAAGCTGTAGCGGTCGCACCCGGTGCGTGGGCTTCGCTTTGTGTTGCGAAGATGGACAAAGTGTATGCGATCTCCAAGCTTTTCGATGAACGAGATCACATCAAAGTCTTTCGAAACGCCGAGTGAGCCGGTACATAGCGTTGCGCCGTTCGCAGGACTGTCCACCGCGTTAAAAACCGCTTCGTAGTCGCGCTGAGCTGAAAGCACCCTCGGAATGCCCAGAAGGCTGAATGGCGGATCGTCGGGGTGACAGCACAGCCGCACTCCAACCTCTTCCGCGGTGAGCACAATTTCGCTGAGAAAGTCCAAGAGATAGCCGCGAAAAGTCTCCTCCGATATGGTGGCGTAGGCCCCGAGCCTTTCTTGGAGTTGGCCGAGCGACCAGCTGTCGTTCGCTCCTGGCAACCCGGCAATGATGCTGTTCGACAATTCTGTCTTCTTCGCGTCATTCATGGTCGAAAAGCGCGCACCAGCACTTTGCAACACGTCGACAGAATAGTCTTCCTTTGCCCCTTTCCTCTTCAGGATGAAACAGTCGAATGCGACGAAGTCGACAATATCGAACGCCATGGCATATCCACCGTTTGGCAGAGGGTGGCTGAGCCGCGTTCTCGTCCAGTCGAGGGCTGGCATGAAATTATAGCAGACCGTGTGAATGCCGCATTTGGCTAGGTTTCGAATGCTCTGCCGGTAGGCCTCAAAGTGCTCCTTAACGGGACCCTTTTGCGACTTTATCGCTTCAGAGACCGGCAGGCTTTCAACAACATCCCAAGTCAAACCAGAGGGCCCTTGATCGAGACGTTCAATCTGGCTTTGTCGCCTTATGATTTCTTCAACTGTCCAAACCTGCCCGTTCGGCACATGGTGAAGCGCGGACACCACACCTGATGCGCCAGTCTGTTTGATGTCGGCAATCGAAATCGGATCAGAAGGTCCAAACCATCTCCATGTCTCTTTCACGCGGGATAACCTTCTCTTGGCAAAACAGTCATCCTGCGCGTGAAGGCTGCTGGGGGGCAGCGTTGGTTTGAACGAGCGCTCCTCGGTGCTGCACGACCTGGGCGGCGAGTTTGCAGCCGTTCTCAACTCCCAGTTTTATGCGCTCACCGTTTAGTACTGCGACGAGGACGGCTGCGTTGAAGCTGTCACCGGCCGCCGTTGTGTCGACGATGTTGCCCACGGGCTCGACGCGGACCTCGCCGCGCTCATCAGCATCCTTGTAATGCACACTGTTGGCACCGTCCTTCACGACGATGTGGCCAACACCAAGTCCGGCGTAGCGGTCGAGAGTCGCTTGAGGGCTGGCGTCTCCGAACCATGACGCCTCGTCTTCATATGATGGCAGAACGATATCGGAGCCCGCAGCCGCAGCCCCGACGGATTTGGTCATTAACTGCAATGATGACCAAAGTGCCGGTCTAAGATTGGGATCAAAGGCAATGATCTTTCCGGCCTCGCGAGCCTTGGCACAGGAAGCGAGAAGGGTCGTCCTGCCCTCATCGTCGAGGATCGCCAGGGTTATGCCGGAGAAATAGATCAGGTCCGCATCGGCGATGGCCTGATCAAGCCCTATACGATCTTCCGCCAACCGTTTGGCGGCCGACTGTCCACGCCAATACAAGAAACTTCGCTCGCCATCATTCAAGCGAATGAGATAGAGGCCAAGCGTTTCACCGGGCAAGCGGCTTATATACGCGCAGTCGATACCGGCGGCCTCAATGAAGGATCGAAGGTCATCTGAAACCTCATCATCGCCGACGGCCGTGAAGTAGCTGACGCTCAATCCGGCGGCACCGTTACTCATCTGGGCCAGGTACCAGGCGGTGTTGAACGTGTCTCCAGCGAACCCCAGACTATAGTCTCCCTCGCGGTCACAGGGAGAGAGTTCCGCCATGCACTCTCCGATTGCCAGAACGCGCATCGGTTCACAGAAAGTCATCACGGCGCGGCGTAAAGCAATCCACCAGACGTCCGGGTTCAAGACAGACGCAACCATGTGTCTGGCCAGACGGCACTACAAAGCTGTCGCCCGGGCCAAATTCGTGTTCGTGCTCTCCGAGCTGAAACCGAAATCTCCCACTCTCCACAAAAGTGGATTGAACATGGGGATGATTGTGCAATGCGCCCACGGACCCGCTCGCACCAAAGCGAAACGCCACAACCATGAGATCTGCATGGTCCGCCAAGACCTGTCTCGTGACGTTGGGTGCAACATCCACAACGGGGAAAGCTGTCATCTGTTGATCCTCAATGCGCTACGAGAACAGCATACCGCCATTTATATCGATATTGGTGCCGGTGATGAATGCGCTGTCGTCACAGGCCAAAAACACGACGAGATTGGCAGCATCATCCACATGGCCTTGCCGCTTGAGTGGCGCATTGCTTTCAAACCCGCGTCGACCAGCGTCCGGCGTATGGATGTTATGGAAGTCTGTATCGATCATTCCCGGGCAAAGCGCATTGACGCGGATATCAGGCCCCAATTCCTTAGCGAGCCCCCTGGTCATAGTCATGACGGCGCCCTTGGCAGTGGCATAGGCGACAGCACCTGGTCCTCCGCCATCGCGTCCGGCTTGGCTCGCAAGGTTTACAATGGCTCCCGCTTTCATGTGTGCAAGGCAGGCTTTCGTCATCAGGAAGGTGCTTGTGAGATTAAGGCTCATCACGGCTTCCCAATGATCCAGCGGCATCTCAGCGATCGTCTTACGCGCAATTAAACCACCGGCATTGTTCACCAACACGTCGATGCTTCCGAACGTTTCTGCAGTTTTGGAAACCAGCGCGTCGACGTCAGTGGGGTTGTTGAGATCGCCTTGAATAGCCAAGGCCTTTCCGCCAGCAGCTTCCACTTGAGCGACAGTTTCCCGCGCGCCCTCCGCGCTGGCAAAGTAGTTGATGGCCACGTTAGCGCCTTCGGAGGCCAGCTTGACTGCCACAGCACGCCCGATGTCGCGGCCGCCGCCGGTCACAATGGCGGTTTTTCCAGCTAGTTTCATGTCAATCTCCTGAGTGTTGGTTCAGCGAGGCCGGAGCCTCGTATTGAAAGCGAGCTCATCGGCCAAGCTGCGGGAAGGCGCCGGGCATCAGCGTCTGGGGTAACCAGAGAGTGATCTGGGGGAACGCCGCGAGGAGCAGCAGGATCAAAAGCATCGGCGCGAGGATGATCGCGACCTCTCTGAGCACCTGAACCACGTTGAGGCCTCCTATGGCCGACGAGATAAGAAGGCACAGGCCGTAGGGCGGAGTAACGAGGCCAAAGGCAAGCGAAACGATGCCAATAATGGCGAAAGCAATCGGATCGACACCGCCCGCTTGCGCAACTGGCATCAGCACAGTGCCTAGAATGATGATGGTGGGGATGGCGTCGATGAACAGGCCGAAAAGTAGAAACAGGCCGGCAATGACGATGGCGGTGCCGAAAGGCCCGAACTCCCAGGCCGTTAAAACGCTTACGATCAACCTCGGTGCATCGTAGAATGACAGGAGCCAACCGAACGCGGTTGCAGTGCCGATGGCGAATAGCGAGATCGCGGCAAACCGAGCTGTATCGTAGAGAATGAAGCCAAGGTCTCGCGGCTTTACGGTTCGATAAACGAACATTCCCAAAATGAGTGCGTAGCCGGCTGCGATGATGGCGCTTTCAGTCGGTGTCACGATGCCGCCTACAATGCCACCAATCACGAAGATGGGGGTCAGCAGCGCCAGTGCCGCGCCTTTCCATGCATCGATAAATTCACGGAAATTGGGGCGAGCCGTAATTGGATAGTTCCGCGCTTTTGCGAAACCATAGACCGTTGCCATCAGGGCGAGGCCAATCAGAATTCCGGGAATGGCTCCGCCAAGAAACAAGGCGCCCACCGAGATTTGCATCACGCCTCCCCAAACGATCATGAGGATGGACGGCGGAATGATAACACCCATCACCGATGAGCAAGCGGTAATCGCTACCGCAAACCGGGTGTCATAACCTTCTTTCTGCATGGCAGGGATGAGGATTTTGCCAATGCCTGCAGCGTCCGCAGTGGAGGAACCTGAGATGCCGGCAAACAGCATAGAGACCGCAACGTTCACGTGACCCAACCCACCCGGCAACCAACCGGTGAGGACCCGCGCAAGCTCAATCAATCTGTCCGTGACCTTGCCGCTGTTCATCAGATTTGCGGCTAGCAGAAAGAACGGCACGGCCAGTAGAATAAACGAGTTGTAGGACTGGAACATCCGATCCAGCACGATGAACGGGGTCAGCCGGAGTTCGACGAGAACGACAGGAACCGTCGAGAGTCCGAGGGCAAAAGCAACGGGAATGCGGATCAAAATCAGAAATGCGAAGCCAAAAATGAGAATGGCCAGCGCTGCGCCGGTACCAAGTATCATGATGATACGCCTCCGGGCTTGCGAAACTGCTGCACTTCCTGAACAAACCTGAACAGCGAGAAGATGCTCCAGACGACACCGACAATGACCAGGGAAATATGGGTGATGAGAAGGTTTGCGCGCATCATGACTGAACGCTGTCGACTGCCGAACTCGGCATACTCAACACCGTAATAGGCAAACAGAAGACCGAAAAACAAAATGGCGATTTGGACGATACCGTTCTGGACCAGACGCATCAGAGGACCTTTAGCGTCTGGAGTAACACGAACATCGAAGTGCGTTCCGTCCCAGACCGCGACCATCGAGCCGATCATGACGATCCACACGAAGATGAAAGTGGCGAGCTCTTCGGTCCACAAATAGTTGGGAATGATCCCGGTGTACCGCGACAGCACTTGCATCGCGACGGGGACTGCGAGGACGCCCATCAAAATGCCGAGCAGAACTCGGAGACCGGTGCAAAACCGATCCAGAACAGTTTCAACCATGGTTCGACCCGCAGGAAAGCTCTCAGGCGCAACCGGCGCCCTTGCGGTTAGCAGGCGATGAGCTTTGCGTCACCGCCCGCCAAGGGAGACTGATTACATCCCGCGGATGTTTTCCAGAAGCTCAGTTGCTCCCAGCTCAGCCGCATAGGCGTCCTGAACGGGGCGAACCAGTTCCAGCATCTTCTCACGACCCGCAAAGTCATGAACTTCGATCTGGCCTGCATCGGCCATGGCCTGCAGTTTCTCGCCATCCTGTCCGCTCTCAAGGGCGCGCCCAAACGCCCCTGCTTCAGCACCCGCGTCTTTGATAGCGGCTTGCAGATCGGCTGGCAGCCCATCAAACGTTTTCGCAGACATCACGATAGGGCGCACCGTAATGGTGTGCTGCGTCAGCGAAATGTGAGGAGCAACCTCATAAAACTTGAGGTTCTGGATGGAAGCAGCTTCGTTCTCGAAGCCTGCGATAACGCCAGTCTGAATTGCGTTATAGACCTCGTTATAGGCGATGGCGGACGGATCTGCGCCAACGGCTGAGAATGTCTGCGCCTGAATAGGAGCACCCATCACCCGCATCCGGTGACCGGAAAGCTCGTCCATGTTGGTGATCGGGGCGGCAGATGCGAGGTTGCGGACGCCGCCTCCGTGGTAGCCCACGATCACAATGCCAGCCTTTTCGCGTAGATCATCTTCGAGTGGTGCCAGGGCGTCAGAGGCCAGGACCTTGTCCCAATGCTCAAGGTCACGGAACAGGAACGGCATGTCCATAAGCGGAATAGACTCAGAGAACACCGCCATATTGGATGGGGCGAGAATGGTGTAATCGACCGCAACGCCCTGGTTGAGGAAGGTTACATAGTCTGACTCGACACCCAGCTCGCCGTTTAGACGAAGGTCAAACGAAACCTCCCCATCATATTTCTCGCCAACAAGGCGTTCGAATTCGCGCATGGTTTTGGTGAACGCATGATCTTCATCGAACATGCTGGCACCCCGCAGGGTCACCTCCGCCTGTGCCGTTGTAGCACCAGCCAAAAGAACGGCCGCAGCAACAGCCGATTTCATCAAGAGTTTGAACATTCCATCCTCCCAGATTGAGTTCAAGCGATTTGTTTTCGCGGTCGAGATACGCCCGCGTCAGGGAACTGAGAACATCGTGGTGCTTGTAGGCCTTTACTGCGGGCACCCAAGGATGGGGTATCGCAGCTTCCTCAAAGGTGAACATCACCCCACGCCGGTTCTGAGGCCAAGCCAACACCATAACTTGTATACTAGTCAACATAAATTTCAGATAATTCAGACTTATGTCCTTGGAACTTCCAGATATGCCTCTCGTATCTGGTCACCTAGTATACATTGCGCTATTGATATTTTGGTCGGCGCTGTGGCATCGTGCGCCCAAACACATGGTGGAATCCCAAGGCATGGCGAAAGTCGAAACAATGGATCGCGCGACAAGCAGTGACGTCGTGTTCAACGAGCTCTACGGGCAGATCACCAATCTGAAATTGCTGCCGGGCACCAAAATTTCAGAGACCGAGATCGCCAAGACTTTCGGCTTCTCGCGCCAGCCTGTCCGAGAGGCTTTCACGCGGCTAGCGAACCTCAATCTCCTTTTGGTGCGCCCGCAGCGCGCGACCCTGGTGCGGCCGTTTTCGCGCCAATTGATCGCCAACGCGCGATTCGTTCGAAAGGCAATCGAACTGGAAGTCGTAAGGGCAGCTGCAGCAGATCGCGACCGCTCGTGTGATAGCAAGTTGAAGGCCAATTTGCAGGAGCAAACCAGGGCAATCGCCGCCGAAGACGCGGGTCTGTTTCACGATCTCGATTACAAGTTCCACAGATTGCTGTGTGAAGCCGCCGGCAAAGATTTCGCGTTCGAGATCATCGCCGAGAACAAGGCGCAGGTTGATCGGCTTTGCATGCTTGCCCTTACCAGCACGGAAGCGATGAACCTGCTCTTTGGCGATCACGAGCAACTTTTGAAGGCGCTATTTGGCGGAGATGC
This sequence comes from Pseudomonadota bacterium, assembly GCA_039815105.1. GTDB lineage: Bacteria > Pseudomonadota > Alphaproteobacteria > Rhizobiales > Rhizobiaceae > JBCBXA01. Next base: position 2,984 of record JBCBZX010000030.1, on the reverse strand, counting down.
AGACGAAGCGGACCAGATCCTTCGGCTCCATCTCGACAGACTTACTCCCACCATCGACGCGATCTACACGACGCATAGTGGCTACTTCGACGACTGAATTCTGGGAGTGCCTGACCCATGTATCGTTGCCTAGGTTTGCTTGGGGGGAGCCAGACATGTATCCGCGCTACCCTTCGGTAGAAGGATGAGAGCCTACCCACACCAAAATTGCGCGCCCAAATGAGGTCCGGTTTGGGCTCAAAGCGGACTTCCGACCTGGTTCTTCACCGATCCTCGTCCCGCCACCTCGGGTTCACCCACGGCTCGGCATTGTCTGCTGCCAGTGGTGGTTTTCCCAGCACCAAGTCGGCCGCTTTCTCTCCAACCATGATGCTCGGGCCGTTTAGGTTGCCGTTGGTGATCCTTGGAAAGATTGAGCTGTCCACAACGCGCAACCCGTCCACCCCTATGACCCGGCATTGTGGGTCCACAACTGCCATGGGGTCGTCGGCACGGCCCATTTTGCAGGTGCCGCAGGGGTGGTAGGCGCTTTCGGCGTGCTCGCGGATAAAATCATCTATCTGGTCATCGGTCTGCAGGCGGTCGCCGGGCTGGATTTCGTGGCCTCGATAGGGGTCAAAAGGCGCTTGGGCAAAGATTTGTCTGGTCAGCCGGATGCAGTGGCGGAACTCGGGAAAATCATCAGGATGCGTCATGTAGTTGAAGGTCAGTTTTGGCGCATCTGCCGGGTCGGCACTGGTGAGCGTGACTTCGCCGCGTGACTTTGACCGCATGGGGCCCACGTGGGCCTGGAAGCCATGGCCCTCGGCGGGGGCTTGCCCATCGTAGCGCACGGCCATCGGCAAGAAGTGGAATTGAATGTCGGGGTAGGGCACACCCGCTTTCGAGCGCAAAAACGCCGCGCTTTCAAAATGGTTGGTACCGCCCAGACCACGCTTGAAGAACAGCCACCGTGCACCAATCAGTGCTTTGGAAATCAGGTTCCAATAGCGGTAGAGCGTGATGGGCTGTGTTGCCGCCTGCTGCACATAGACTTCCAGATGATCCTGCAAGTTCTGCCCAACACCGGGGCGGTCTACCAACACTTCAATACCATGTTCCTGCAAGTGCGCAGCGGGGCCGATGCCCGACAGCATGAGCAGTTTCGGCGAGTTGAATGCCGATGCCGAAACGATGACTTCGCGATTCGCGGTGATGGTTTCCGTCTGGCCCTTGCGCTCCACCTCTACGCCCGTGGCGCGGCCATCTTCCATGATCACTCTGCGGGCAAAGCACCTGAGAAGACTCAGGTTTTTGTGCTTCTTCATGGCGGGGTGCAGGTAAGCGTTGGCGACAGACCAGCGACGACCCTTCCAGGCCGTCATCTCCATGGCCGAAAAGCCTTCTTGCTGGCGGCCATTATAATCGCCAGTCACTTCGAAACCCAGCGCGCGCCCGGCCTCCACGAATGCCCTGTACAACGGATTGCTGCGGCTACCGCGAGTTATGTGAAGAGGCCCGTCCTTGCCGCGCCAATCTGGATCTCCGGCGCCCACATCTGTAAACGGCCCACCCGAGTGCCAGTTTTCCATGCGTTTGAAATAAGGCAGCACGTCTGCGAAGGACCAGCCAGTTGCGCCTTGGTCAGCCCAATGATCATAGTCCATGGCGTGGCCGCGCACATACACCATGCCGTTGATTGAAGAAGAACCTCCCAGCACTTTGCCGCGGGGCTGCACGATGCGGCGATTGTTAAGCATGGGTTCGGGTTCGGTCTTATAGCCCCAATCGTAGAGCGGCATGTTCATCGGGTAGGAGAGCGCCGCCGGCATTTGGATCAAGGGTCCGATATCGCTGCCACCATGTTCGAGCACCAACACGCTGTAGCGCCCATCTTCGGCCAGTCGAGTGGCCAGTGCTCCCCCTGCGGAGCCCGACCCGATCACCACATAATCCGCATTGCGTACCATCTACTTCCCCAAAAAGTTCACAGACGTGCCTAATTTTGGCATCTTTGCTGCGCGTTTAGCCATTGTTTAGCCGCAGCCTTTAGAGCCTAGGGCACGCGGGTGACCGTGGTGCATCTAACACGCGCCCCACCCAGCGTTTGGGAGTTGTTTGGTTTATGTCGGACGGTGTGGTCAATACAGAGTTGGCGATGGATAGTGCGCCACATGTAGCCACAACGGACGCCGACGTGTTGATGGTGGGTGGATCGCTCACAAACTGCCTGACGGCGCTTTGGATGGCGCGTGAGAAACCGGACATACTCATCGGCATTGTCGAAGACGCAGCTTCGCTGCTCAGTCATAGCCAATGGGTCTTTTTCGACCAGACCATTTCTCCAGGCCAATATCGGCGGCTGTTGCCGTTCATCAGCCACAGGTGGGACGGCTATCACGCTCGCTCCATGAGCCGGGCAGCCACCAAATCAAATCCGGTCTCTCTGTTGTCGGGACAGCGGATCGCGGCTGCCATTGAGGCCTCTCCACGGATCGAGACTTTGGTGTCGTCAAATGTCACGGCGGTGGAGCGAGACGCGATTGAGCTTTCCGGCGACGAACTGGTGAGTGCACCTTTGGTTTTGGACGCACGGCCGGTGCACGAGCACCGCTCCATGCGGTCGGCCTATCGGCACATGTGTGAGTTTGAGCTAAAATGCACCAAGCCACACGAAATGGAATGGCCGGTATTGCTGGATACGGCACTGGACCAATCCGGCGGCTTCCGGTTTTTGCAATGCCTGCCCCTCTCGCCAACGCATGTGATCGTGACATTCGTCGCAATCGGCCTTGATGAAACCCTGGACAAAGAAGCTGCAAAGGGCAACCTGTCTGAAAGGAAGGCGATGGTTGCGAAAAAAGGGATTATGCGAGCAGAGGATTACCTTGCTTATATGGGTGACTCTGACGCTGGACAACTTGGTTTATTAACATATCATACGACACCTATAATACTGTCAGATATAATTATTACAGACCCAACAATCGCCAACAACACGTTTT